>JARYMD010000360.1 GCA_029907285.1 Verrucomicrobiota bacterium
CGGGATAGAATCTTTTGATCCACTTAAATGTGCCGTAGCCTTCAAAAGTGAAGAAGTCAAATTATATGTTGATGAAGCTCCGCAATTCAGGATGGGCGAGGAAACATTTGGTCCATTTAATCAGCAGAAAGTTGAGTTACCGTTGGCCGCAGCTCTTTTTTTGTTATGCAAAGAAGCGGCAGAGGTGACTTGATAGTCGGGCTCGGCCCATCACACGAGGACACTGGCGCGACAGGCTGCTATCGCTTGCTCGACGGATTCGCCGCTGGCCGGTTGAACGACCTGCAGCCCGTGCAAGCTGTCAAACACCCGCAACACCTTTCGACCTCGACTTGCGTGGGTCGATACAAGCGCATGTCCTTCCGCTGAGTTGCGAGACATGACGAGTACGCGATTGGGATGAAAGGGTTGTGGCAGGGCGACGGTTGGGAGGCTGAACAACGCTATCACGAACCACATTCTGGTGGCTCTCGTGGCGCGGTTCCGCATGCGAAACAGGGTCACTCCCCGATTAGTGTGCTGGACTTTGTCGATAGACATCTGCAGCGTGTCTCCGGACTGTCTGCAATCCGGCAACCTGCCATCAGCGTGGTTTGGGCAAAGCCGCGTCGGGACCATGTTTGAAAACAATAGGTCCCCAATGAGCGGCGGGCAAGGCAACAGCATGCTTGCGCGCGCCTTAACCCGCATGTTTCCCAGCCCGGCGTGGTTGAAGGTCCGGGGGTGCAAGAGCCGGGGCGTTGCCCGTCAGGCGACTTTGTTCCGGCTACGCCGGGCTGGGGAATATGGGGGCCCCGGAAATCTCAACGGGGTGAAGGCACCGGTGAATCCAAGGGGGTGGCCGGTGAGATTTCCGGGTTAACAACTGTGTTTCTTGCTGGAGAATGTCTTGACATGGGCCAGACCGGCCAACAGCATGCGGCCATCTTTTTGCATTCAAGTTTTCATTTTTCTCTATGAAATCCGGGTGCGAACCTCGGTGGGCTCTCTTTTTATCTTCACTTCACAAGCACACCGGGGTCAGCCCGGCGATGCCGCTTCCGGTGCCCAGGAAAGCGCTGGTTCTGGCGGTCGGTCTGCTGGCATCTCTGGCCGGGCGCGCCGGGGTTGACACACTGCCGTTCGTTGAAACACCCGCGGCGAGCGCTTTCTTTGCCGCAGGCGTCATGAATAGTTTCGATGGCGTCGGGAGCGGTGCTGCTGACGACTGGACGTTCGATGCGGAAGCCGGCGATCGTTTGACAGCGCGGATCGAGTCAGCCATCGGCGATGCACGCCCGCGATTGCGCCTGATCAATCCGGCGGGCCAAACAATCGCCAGTGCGGACGGAGACGGTTCCGGGGCCGCAGAGTTCTTCACTGTGCTCCTTCCATTGCCGGGTGCGTACAAGGTTCGCGTCTATACTGACACTCAGGTTTCCGATTATCGCCTTCGGGCGGATTTGAGCCGCGGTCCGACCCTGGAAGCCGAACCTAACAACTCGGTCGAAACACCAAACGTGCCGCCCTTGATCTTCCTTGCGGGCAGTTACCGGTTCAGAATGGCAGGTTCACTGCCTGACGCCGACTCTGCCGGTGACTTCTTCGCTCTCGGCACTCTGGATGCAGGCAATGCAATCACTTCCGAGTTGTTCACAGGACCCCAAAGCAGCCTGCCAATCGGCGCCGCGCGCGTTTCGTTGTTTAGGTCCGGACAGGCGGACCCCGTGTTTTCAGCGAACACAAACTTCACTTTCGCCGTGGTCGAACGTGGCGAGTATTTTGTCCGTGTCAGTAGCGCCGACACGCGCGGCTTGTTTGCCCGTTATTTGCTGACCATTACTATCGCGGACGGTGTTTTGCGCCTTCGGTTCAGTCCGTTTCGCTGCCAGCCGAAGGCGCACGGGTGTCAGACATAATCAACGGCCTGAGCATTGCGTTCTCGGAGCCGACGCTGCCAAGCACCGTGACAAACGCAGCCAGCTTCAGTTTGGCGCAGTCGGGTCCTGACGGCTCGTTGGGCACGCGGGACGACGTCGTGTACCCGTTGGCGCCCGCAGTTTATGCGACCGGGAACGTGTTGTCTCTTGTGTTGGTTGATGGACCGTTGCAGCCGGGCGAAACGCGCTTTTCCGTAAGTGTTGCCGTCACCGACCGTGCTGGCAACCCTGTGACGCCGGCGTTCACGCGCAACTTCACCATCGAGCGCTTGGGAATGTTCAACTTCGAGAATCGCTCGAACGACACTGCAACCGTTGCGACGTCACTGAGTCTGTCGCCCACAACAGCGCCGGATGGATCGTTCACCGTTGCGAGCAGTTACACCGCCGGAATCAACCCGCATTTCGTCCTCAGCAGACTGTTCAACTCAGACGCAAACCTCGACCTCGCCTCCGCAAACTTGAGCAGCGGCAATGTCAGCATCTTGCTCGGCAACGGCGATGGCACATTCGGAACCGCAACCAACTTCACCGCAGGCAACGGCCCGGTCGCACTCGCAAGCGGCGATTTCAACCGCGACGGCCTGACCGCGCGCCTTTACGTGAACGGGCAATTCATGGCCTCTGGCGCAGTGGAAAGCAACTACATCGGCACAAAGACCGGCACGCGGATTGGCAGCGAAGTTTGCTGCGGTGGCAACACATTCCCCGGTTACATAGATGAAGTGGCTGTTTGGAGCCGGCCCCTGACAGGCGCAGAAGTCCAGGCGCGCATGGCCGGTCCCTTGAGCGGCACCGAGAACGGGTTGGCAGGTTACTGGCCGTTCAATGAGGGCATGGGCACAACCGCCGCCGACGCCAGTGGCCAGGGACATCCCGGGACCCTGCAAAATGGCGCAGCATGGACCGCTCTTGCCCTTGCTTCTGCGGGCGAGCCCGGACTTATGGCCCAGTACCTTCTCTGGATTGAACTGCGCGACCAACTCTCGCCGAGCATCTTGTCTGACACTCTCCCTGCCGAGGGCACAACCGTAATCGGCTTGGTGAGCGGATTTGCGCTGACGTTCTCTGAAGACATGCTGGCGGAAACAATCAACTCGGCGGCCAGCTATGAATTGCGGTCCAGCGGTGTCGATGGCCAGTTTGGCACCGCAGACGATCAACTCTGGCCAATCACTACCAGCCCGGCTTACGGTTCGGGTCTGACAGCAAACTACCGCGTGCTCGGTGCGCCGTTGTTGCCGGGCGCCTACCGTTTCACTGTCACCACCGCCGTGCGCGACCGTGCCGGCAACCCCATCCCGGCGCCGTGGACCCGCCAGTTCGTTATCGGGCAAATCCCCGGTTTCAGCACCGAGTTGGAGCCGAACAATTCCGCCGAGACAGCAACGCCTCTGCCAATGAACAGCACCCAACCCGACCTTGTGTCCAGAGTGCGCCGCTTGTCCTGCCGGTTGACGGCCTGTACAAGGTCCGCGTCACACCATGGTATGGTTACTACGGCGAGCACCGTCTTCGGGTTTCGCCTTATCGGAACGGACTGCCGGTCGAACTCGAGCCGAACAACAGCCTCGCCACCGCCACGCCCGTATCGTACACAACGAACGGCAATAGCCGCACGGCTGTCATCGCCGCTTACACACAACAGGCCACCGACCTCGACTACTACAATCTTGGCACAATCGAGGCCGGTAAGACTGTTTTCCTCGGCGTTCGGCAACCCGTCACAAGTTCGCTCGTTCCAGCAGCCAGCCTCTACGATGGCAACCCCTGCCCGGTGAAGCCGGGTTCTACGAGATCGCCGCCGGTCATCCCGGCGAGCCTGTCCCGGCCCCTCAGGACCGCTTCTACCTTTTGGGCACGAAAGCCCAGCCTGCCCAGCCGTCGGTCCGACTGAGCGAGGGCAGCAGTGTCGGTGGCACGGTCGAACTCGAGAACCTGAGCGACGTGCCGTTGTCGGGCCTGCTGGCAGAGGTCATCAGCAAACCGCCCAACGTGAATGTGACCTTGACGCTCGAAACCAATGTGCTGGCAGGAAACGCCAAAATCCAACTCGGTTACGGCGTTTCCGCCCAAGACGCCACGTACACCTGGGGCTACGTCCAGGCGCGCGTCACAAGCGCCGAAGGCGCAGTGCTCGACCTGCCGTTACGCGTTGACATTGACCCGCTTGTCCCGCGGCTGGTGGCAATACCCGGCCGGCTTGAAGGCGGCATGAAGCGCGGCGCCCAACGCACTGTCTCGTTCCAAATCGTCAATACGGGCGGATTGGAAACCGGGCCGGTCACGGTGTCGCTGCCGCCGTTGCCATGGATGAGCCTCGTCTCACCCAATCCCATGCCGTCGCTTCCGCCAGGAGCGACCAACATTGTCACGCTCAGATTGAGCCCGCCTGAAGATATCGCTCTGGCAGCGCATCAGGGCAACCTTGCCTTGAATGCAACCGGCACCGCCATCGCAGTCCCTTTCTCCTTCCGCGCCCTCTCAGAAGCTGCAGGCGCGCTGTTGATCACATCGGCGGATGAGTTCACATATTACGCAGCGGGTGGGCCGCCATTGACAAATGCCACTGTCCGCGTGCGCGACGTTGTCAGTTACAGTGTCGTC
>JARYMD010000361.1 GCA_029907285.1 Verrucomicrobiota bacterium
CCCACATACATCAGCGGCATCGAACGTGGCCTGCGCAATCCCGGCATCAAGAACGTCGCCAAGCTCGCCAAAGCCCTCGGTCTCACCACCTCCGAGCTTTGCAAAGGAGTGGACGCGTGAGTGCGAAGCGCAAGAGAGGGGCGCGTTCCACCGCGCCCGCGACAACCAACCGAAAGGTCAGGGACGGCGTGGAAGCCGCCCCTCCAAGTCTCCGCGAGGATGCCTCGCCCTATCGCGTGGGGGCGGTCGGCAGACCGCCGCAAACTGCCGACGCACCCGGAGAAAGTCAGCAGCGCTCTGCCGGGTCGCCGCTACGGTTCATTGACCTCTTCTGCGGCATCGGTGGGTTTCGGATCGCCTTCGAGCGCGCCGGCTGCCAATGCGTGTTCTCCTGCGATTTGGACGAGCATGCACAGATCACCTACGAGGCCAACTTCGGCGAGCGCCCGCGCGGCGACATCTACTCCATCCCCGACAACGCCATCCCGCCGCACCACATCCTGTGCGCCGGCTTTCCCTGCCAGCCTTTCAGCATCGCGGGCGTCTCCAAGAAGCTCAGCCTCGGCAGAAAACACGGCTTCGAGGACAAGGAGCAGGGCAACCTTTTCTTCAAGCTAGCTGAACTGATTGACCACCACCGGCCCGACGCCTTCGTGCTGGAGAACGTCAAGCACCTCCAGCGCCACGACCATGGCCGGACCTTCCGCATCATTTGGGAAACTCTCACCGACCACCTGAAATACCACGTTTACCATCGTGTGATAGACGCGCAAGGCCTCGTGCCGCAGCACCGCGAACGCATCTTCATCGTCGGCTTCCGCGAAGCCCGCCATTTCGAGTTCCCTGAATTTCCCGCCGAAGGACCGAAGCTCGAATCCATCCTCGAAGCCGAAGTCCCGGAAAAATACACTCTCACCGACCACCTCTGGAACTATTTGCAGGCCTACGCAGCGAAACACAAAGCCGCAGGCAACGGCTTCGGATTTGGCTTGGTTACGGGCAAGAACATCGCGCGTACCTTGAGTGCCCGCTACTACAAGGATGGCTCTGAAATCCTAATCTTCCAAGGCCCACGCAAGAATCCCCGCCGCCTCACGCCTCGCGAATGTGCGCGGCTGATGGGCTTTCCCGAAGACTTCAAGATCCCGGTTTCCGACACGCAGGCCTACAAACGATTTGGAAACTCCGTCGTTGTGCCCGTTCTCGAGCGTATTGCCAAAGCCGTCGTTGACACGTTGCAGCGGCCGGTAGATTTCCGCCCCGAACTCGCCTTGGAAATGAACGACAAAGAAAACGCTGGGGCTGCAAAACGAGGTCCGGTTCAAGTCAGCTACCGGAAACTGAGGGCCAAGCGAAAGGGATGATCCGTGAACCTCCTCCGGCTCAAAGCACTCTTCGTCCAAGCTGGTTGCTCCAAGCTCTACGCGAAACCGCTCGCCGAGAACGACAACTCGAAGAACCAAGTTTACTTTGGGCCTGATTTCCAAGCGCTCAATCTTTTTCCAAACACTGGCATTTTCCCCGACAGCAGCCCGAAGAACCCAATCTTCAAGGCGAAGCTGAACTTCGGTTGGCTGTTGCCCCGCGGCGGAGTCGCTGAAGCACCGGGGGCGCAGTTGATCCTTTATCCCCAGTATCCCGAAGTCCGGTTTTCCGGGTTCCTGAAAGGCTGTGCCGCAGTTCCATCCGACTTGATGGCCCGGCGTTTGGTCGGGCGAGTTCTTTTTCTCGGTGTCACCGGTGACAGGCGAATTGTCGGGTTTGTGGCAGCCGGCGACTCAGAAGTCGCACGCGAGTTCCGCGACAAGTTTCATCAGCCGACCCACGGTGTCTTCATCCAGCTTGAACTGCCAACCATCCCAACGCCGTCTGATTCCCGCGCGAAATTACTCGCCGAGTTGCGCCGCGTTCACGCCCTCGGCTGGATTGATTCCAGGCAGCTTGATGCCAGCGGCGCGCTCAAGCCCTGCGACGCCCCGCAATGCGGCGGCTTCACGCTGGAGGCGGAGCTGGGCATCCCCAAGAACAGCGAAGCCGAGCCGGATTTCCTCGGCTGGGAGGTCAAGCAGCACAATGTCGCCAGTTTCGACCGCGTGGAGGCGGGCACAATCACGTTAATGACGCCCGAGCCGGACGGCGGCTTTTATCGGGAGCGCGGGCCGGAGGCGTTCGTCCGCAAGTTCGGCTACGCGGACAAGCTGGACCGGCCCGACCGGTTGAACTTCGGTGGCGTCCACCGCGTTGGCGAGCGGCACACGACCACCAAGCTGACGCTGGCCGGCTACGAGACCGCGCGCCGACGCATCACGGACGTGACCGGCTGCCTCGCGCTGGTGAGCGACGCGGGCGAGGTGGCCGCGTCATGGTCGTTCGGAAAAATTCTGGAGCACTGGTCGCGCAAGCACACCCGGGCGGTCTATGTGCCGTCTCAATGCCGCACCGAGCCGCGCCGGCAATACGCCTACGGCCCGCGCGTGCGGCTGGCGGAAGGGACGGATTCGCTGCGCCTGTTGGCGGCGCTGGCGGCGGGCGCAGTCTATTACGACCCCGGCATCAAACTGGAACACGCCTCGTCAAACCCGGAGATCAAACGCCGCAGCCAGTTCCGCGTGGCGTCGAAGAACATTGCGGCGCTTTATGAAACGGTTGAGTTGGTGGAGTTGTGAATGGCCGCGAGAGAGCGCAAAGAACACAGAGATGATTTGGAGTGCCCCGGCAAAGCTTGCCGCCGCAGTCCAAAATCTCTTGCGCCCTTTGAGCTTTTTCGTGGCCATTGCATCTGCGGTTGAGAACAAATGGCCGACGTTTTCACCAAGCAGAAGCGGTCGGCGGTGATGGCGCGAATCCGGTCGCGCGGCAACCGGGACACGGAACTGGCGCTGGCGCGGCTGTTGCGCGCCCATCAGATCACCGGCTGGCGAAGACACCTTTATGTCACGTTAAACCGTGGTTCGTTAAGAGCGTTGAATCGGCAGAAACATCCGGCCGGTTCAACAATTCAACGGTCGAAACTTTCAACGAAAGTCACCGTGCGTCCTGACTTCGTTTTTCCGAAACAGCGGGTGGTGATTTTCGTCGATGGCTGTTTCTGGCATGGTTGCCCGATTCATTCGCCGCCGGCGCGGTGGTTGCGAAAGAGTTCGATGCCGGTAACGCCAGACTCACGCAAAAACGCGAAGGCGCAACGGACGGGGAAACGGTTCTGGCGGCAGAAGCTGGCCGCAAACATGGCGCGGGACAGGCTGGTGACGCGCCGGTTGTGCCGGGCCGGCTGGCGGGTGATTCGGATTTGGGAACACGAACTGACAAGGCTGAATGCTCAAGGCAAAAGGCTGAAGGCCGGGCAAGGGAAGGAGGAAGAACGCCCAATGAAGATGGGCGATGGGAATACAGCACGGCTTGTGCGGCGGATTCGGATGTGTTTGGAGCAGCCCCCATGAGACCAAAGAGTGCAAAGGTTAAGTGGCGCAGGCTTCCAAGTATGTGTACCCCGAAAGCTTTCGGAGCAAAAATGGTTGTCCCGCCGAGCGGGATGCGCTACGCCCCGCGCATGACCGTGGCCTTGCGCAACGAGTCGCGGCAAAAATTCCGCTCAGGGCTACCGGAGCGACTCTGATCATGAGGCTTTCAAGTCGGCGTGGCGCCGAGTCGGGCGTGCGATGGCAGAACTTGACGCTGCCCGGGTCACCGCAGGGTTCCCCGCAGATGCCAACCTTCAGGTTGGGCTCTGGTCGTTGGCCGAAGCGTGGTTAGTGGGGCGGGCGTGCGGATGCCAACCACGACGTTTTCGCCCCGGGCGTTGACAGGATATTCGGCGTAAGAAGTGTTTTCGCCCGTGGCCGGATTGTGGCTGAAGGCCACGGCCGTGGCGCAGTCATCGCCCATGTCGCCGAAGAGCATGGACTGGACAGTCACCGCCGTGCCCCATTCGTGGGGGATTGTTTCGATGCGGCGGTATTCGACGGCGCGTTTGCCCATCCAACTGGCGAACAGGGCGCCGATGCCGCCCCAGAGCTGCTCCATCGGGCAAGTCCGGCAAGAGCGTCGTTTACATCAAAAACCGCTGGCTTGGGCTCACGCAATTCGCCGACGCCTTCAATGTGCGCCTCTCCACGATCACGGGAAAGCAGATTGAGGAATTCTTGCGCACGCCAAGAAAACGGGGCGAAGCCAGCTCGACATATTCCTTGTCCGTTCGGACCCAGAATAATTTCCGCCAACTCATCAACACCTTGTTCAACTACGCCATCAAACGCGGCTACCTGCCGAAAGACCACAATGAGATGAACGCCGTCGGACTGTCCCAATCTCCGACAACTGTGCTCTGCGGTTGGCACCCTTTTCGAAAGAAACCGGTCCGGTTTGTCCTTTCGAGCGGCCGGACAAACAGTGCTTCTACTAAGTCGGCCCGGCGGCAGAGCTGGAATGAAAGCGCAACGGCCTGCGCCACTCCTTCATTTCCTACCGGCTCGCCCAGATCAAGATCATCCACAAGGTCAGCCTCGAAGC
>JARYMD010000362.1 GCA_029907285.1 Verrucomicrobiota bacterium
CAAAGCCGCAAAGGAACCCGGCAGCCAGAGATTAGTGTCGTTGTTGCGGTTGTACAGGCTGGCTAATGAACAGTTCGAAGGTGGGTTCATGTCATTTTCTTCGAGATCATGAAGGCTGAGCCTGAATAGCTTGTGACAGACATTTTTTCATTGCCGCGTAAACGCGGAACTCTAACGGCGATCGGTTGTCCCGCACGTTGATAAAGTGCCAGGCACTCTGTTTGTGGCGGGCGCGGCGCGTTTGCCCTGTCTTACGCACGATTTCGTCAACGGCAGGGCGCGCCGTCCTTGGCGCGTCGGAGCGCCCGCAATACCTCAATGCAAGGTTTCATGGAAGGGAGTGGAGCCGTCCCAAGCGCGTTGTAGTCGCGGCAGAAAAGAAAACAAAAAAAGAGGGGTGGGACAGTATTTGCCATACCCGCAGTGTTATACTGCCACCAGAATGTGAACAGCCATTGCTTTTTGCTTGGAATCGAGCTCGTTAGGGACAATCATGCCCCAAGGTTTGGGGCTGACCCGGTGAGATACTACACGCACACAGCCGAAGATTCTGACGGCAAGCCGTTGCCACAGACACATTGGCAACCGCTGGCCGAACACCTGCGCAACGTTGCGGCCTTGGCGAAACAATTTGCCGCGCCGCTGGGGCTTGCGCCTGAAGCCTAACTGGCCGGCCTGCTGCATGACCTGGGGAAGTATCGCACCGAGTTCCATGAAATGCTCCAGGGCCGGCGCGCCAGTAGCACCAAAACACAACACGCCGTATTTGGCGCAACTTGGGCCTTTGAGCGCACCCAGCAGGAGAACAAGCTTGCAGCGGCAGCTTTCACCATCGCGGGGCATCATGCAGGCTTGCATGATCTCGGGGACCTCCAGCAGCTAGTCGGCTCGCCCAAGTTCCGCGCGTTGGAAACCGCCTGCGAATTGTTCCGCCTGCTGGAAAACGAGCTCGGCCCGCTGCCCGCAACGGCGAATCCGCCACCGTGGGTGACGAATTCGTTTGAAATGGATCTCTACACCCGACTGCTTTTTTCTTGTCTCGTGGATGCAGACCGCCTCGATAGCGCGTGCTGGCCCAACCTTCCACCACAGGACAAGCCGCTGGACGCCGATCGCCTGCTTGGGGCTCTCCAAGCCGAACGCCAAAGGAAGAGTGAGGCCAATCCCAGCAGCCCACCCGCGGCACTCCGAAATCGGATTTTCGACGCTTGCCGCGCTGCAGCCAGCAACCCCCCGGTTTTTTCTCCCTCACTGTGCCCACTGGCGGAGGCAAGACGCTCTCCTCTATGGCATTCGCTGTCGCTCACGCCAAAGCCCATGGTCTGCGCCGCGTGATCGTCGTTATTCCCTATCTGTCTATCATCGAGCAAAACGCGGCGGAATATCGCCGCATCCTCGGCCCGAACGCCGTGCTGGAGTGCCATTCGAACGTTGCTCCCAAACCCGATGCAGACGAGGAAGAGAAAGACCGCCTCGAACTGGTTTCGGAAAACTGGGACGCGCCGGTCATCGTCACCACCTCGGTCCAATTCCTCGAATCGCTTTTTGCTTCGGCACCCTCCCGCTGCCGCAAGCTGCACCGCATCCCGCGCTCGGTCGTCATTTTCGATGAAGTGCAGACCTTGCCGGCGCATCTGCTCGCGCCCGCGTTCAGCGTGTTCCGCGAGCTCCAGCGCAACTACGGCGTGAGCTTCGTCTTCTGCTCCGCCACCCAACCCGCGTTTCGCCGGACCGGGTCGCTGCCGAATGACTTCTTCGCGCCGCACGAACTGGGGGAAATCGCCCCTGACCCGCCGTCGCTCTTCCGACAATTGTGCCGCGTGGAGTACCACCTGCCTGCGGCAAACGAGACGATCGACTGGCCCGCGCTTGCCGAACGCCTTGCTGCGCAACCGCAAGTCCTCTGCGTCGTGAACCTCACACGTCACGCCCGGGAGCTTTGGGAGGAGTTGCATCGCCAGCGGCCGGACGATCCGCCACCCATCCATCTTTCTGCCGCAATGTGCCCAGAGCATCGCTTGACCCTCATCGAGGAAATCCGACATCGCCTCCGCCATGGCCAGCCGTGCCGCGTCATATCCGCCCAGCTCATCGAAGCTGGTGTGGACGTCGATTTTCCCGTTACCTGGCGCGCCCTTGGACCGCTCGATTCCATCGTCCAAGTAGCTGGCCGTTGCAATCGCGAGGGCCGATTGCCCAAGGGGCATATGCACGTCTTTCGTCCGGCCGACCACACGCTGCCGCGAGGCGTTTACCAGGCAGCAGCCGATCAGGCCGCCATCGTCCTGGGCTCACTCGGCCAGGACCCACAAGCCACTGAACGCCTGGCCACTGACCCGAAATTATTCGCTGACTACTTCCAGAGCCTCTACCAGGTCGTGAACACTGACTACGCCAGAAGCGGCGAAACCACCATCCAGCAGGACCGCGAGCAGCTTCGGTTCGGCCAAGTTGCAGCCAAAGCCAGGGTCATCTCCGACGAAGGCCGGCCCGTCATCGTCGCGCGCGACAGCCACGGCAAACCATATGCCGCACCGCTCATCGAAGAAATCCGCGCCCGCATTGCCACACCTCGCCAGCCTCGTTTCACCCGTGACGCCCTCCGCCGCCCGCGGCATACTTGAAGCCATTTTCTGGGAGCCGCAGATGTTCTACCTCATTGACGCCATCCGCGTCGTCAAAAAGGGCCGGTGGTTTTCCTTCCGGCGCAACGAAGTCATCAAGGTCATCAGTCTCGACAGCGCCCGCACATGGATGCGCGATCCGGACAAGGTTGTACCCATCCAAGCTGGCGGCGGAGCAGATGACGGCACACAACGCAACATGCTCGCCCTACAAGAGGTCGAATACCTGATCACCGCCGAAGTCCGCACTACGGCTTTGGCCGATCGGCGGGACGACCGCCTCGAGAAATATCTCGCCGAGATCGAGCGCCGTGCCCGCCAGGGCAAATGCTTCCACCGGCCCGGACTCGGCATGAGGGAATTCGCCGCCGACTTCGAGTGGGTGGACGTCGATCCGGATGCTGCCCTCGCCGACCGCGCCATCGCACTCGGCCAGTCGCCAGACCAATTCAACGAGGAGTTGGGTCTGATGCTCTATGACGTGTTCGATCCCCTCGACCGTGCCCACGGCTTCCGCTGGTTGCGTCCTGATGAAATTGCTGCCTGCGAACGCGACTTTGACCTCTCGCTCGCCGCACTGAAGAAGGCTGAACAAACCAAGCGCCGGAAAGAGTTCGCTGCCAGTCCTCCCCGCTGGACCGGCAAACTCATCAAGCCCCGGCCCGCTTTCTTCCGTGCCCGCATCGAGAAATCCAAGCTCGATTGCCATCCCGACCGCGTTCAAATCCTAACCCCAACCACCGGAGGAAACTGATTATGCTGATCAAATTGCTTTATGACCTGGCTCATTCTCCCAGTCGCAAGATTCTTGTGGACGAGGCTTTTGAACCTCGCGTTATTCGGTGGATTATCGACCTTGACTCACAAGGCCGCTTCTTGGGGGTGCAGGACACTTCGGTTGACGGAAAAAGGGGAAAGGAGTTTCCCGTTGTTCCCAAAACCGCCCGAGTAAAGAAGGGCAAGGTCGCGGAATTTCTGGCTGACGGCATTGACTCGGTTTTCGGCCTCAGTCCTGACCCGGCAAAACCAAAAGATCCCGAGATGCTCCGCGCCAAGTTTGAAGACTTCTGGGAGCAAATAGCTGAAGCTGCTGAAAAGACAAAACTCTTTGGATTGCAGGCACTCCTGCACTTCCGACCCAACCCGGGTCAACCTCCTGAGTTCCTGCGAGATGATGGAGGGAAATGGTTTGTAAGGACCGCCGCGGGAACAGAAGTGCGTCTGGCCGGTGATGCGTTCACTTTCCGTGTTGCCGGACACTTGCTCATCGAAGATGAGGACCAAATCAGACCGTACTGGCGGCAGGTGTTTGAGCGAACAATTCTGGAACAGGAAGCCGAGGCGGAAAAGGGGCTGTGCTTGATTACTGGTTCCAATGGCGTTCCGCTGGCACGCACCCATACTCCGCGAATCGGCAACATCCCTAACGTTGGGATTGATGGAACAATTGTCTCCTTCGAGAAGTGGGCGCCTGCTTACTCTTCATACGGCAAGAGTCAAAGCTACAACGCGCCGTGCTCCATTTCAGCCACCCGGGCTTATAGTCGTAACCTGCAGTTTCTTGTGGATCATAACGATCACCATGTGGTGGTCGGAAAAACGAAGCTCTGTTTTTGGACGAGAGAAAGCGAAACCAGTTCGGGCTTCTTCGCGACGCTGCTCACGCGTCCCGACCCAAAGTCCGTCCGCGATTTTGTCCGAGATGCGTGGTTTGGCATTTCACATGAACTCGCGAAAAAGGACGAATTCTACGCGGTGACTCTGGCCGGCAATTCCGGCCGCATCGTTGTGAAACACTGGCTGCAGGTTCCGTTGGATCAGGC
>JARYMD010000363.1 GCA_029907285.1 Verrucomicrobiota bacterium
GATCACCGCGGGATCAATTGCCGTGCTTTTTACGACTGCGCCTTCCGGTGCGAGGTTGCCGCGGGGGAACATGACAGTGCTTGTGAGGCCTTTGCGGGCGGCTTGTTCAGGCGACATGATGACGTCTTGCGGGACGACTCGATCGAGCTGTTGGAGGAGCGCATGGAATCGGGCGCGGCGTTCGGAGCTTTCCCATGCGTCAAGCACTTCACCAAGCGTGTAGCCGGTGACAGTGAGCACGTCGAGATTCAGAAGGCCGAGCTTTTGCAAGTGCAACATGACTTCGGGCACGCCTCCAGCGAGAAATACTCGAACGGTTGGGTGGCCAACAGGTCCGTTCGGCAGGACATCGACGATCCGGGGCACGCGCTTGTTGACGGTGATCCAGTCTTGAATTGTTGGGCGTGGCAGACCTGCGGCGTGAGCGATAGCGGGCAGGTGCAAGAGAAGATTGGTTGAACCGCCGAATGCAGCATAAACGGCCATGGCGTTTCGAATGCTGTCGGGTGTGAGCAAATCGCGTGTTTTGAGCCCGCGCTGTTCGAGTTGAACAAGCGCGCGAGCCGAGCGCAGGGCGGATTCGATCCACACCGGTTGGCCCGATGGAGCCAATGCGGTGTGTGGCAGGGCAAGTCCGAGAGCTTCAGCCGTTACCTGCAAAGTGGCGGCTGTGCCGAGGAATTGGCAGGCGCCGCCGGGAGACGCACAGGCGCGGCACCCAAGTTCAGCGGCGCGTTCGAGTGAGACCAACCCGCGCGCGAATCTGGCGCCGAGCGTTTGGACTGTGCCGAGGTCCTCGCCTTTTTTTGGCGGCAGCGTTACGCCGCCGGGGACGATGATAGACGGCAGGTCGGGCGTGCCGGCGAGTGCCATGATCATTGCGGGCAATCCTTTGTCGCACGCTGCTATTCCGAGGACACCAGCGCGATTGGGCAGTGACCTGATCAACCTGCGAAAGACGATTGCGGCGTCGTTTCTGTAGGGCAAACTGTCGAACATGCCGGGTGTGCCCTGGGTTCTGCCGTCGCAGGGGTCGGTGACGAAAGCCGCGAACGGGATGAATCCCATTTTGGCAAGCTCAGTGGCGGCCGCTTTGATTTGCATCCCGAGTTCCCAATGCCCGCTGTGATAACCAAGCGCAATTGGCTGGCCGTTTGGTTCCTGCAGTCCGCCTTTTGTGCTGAGGATCAGGAACTCTTTGCGGTTGAGGGCTGACGGCGGCCACCCCATGCCGGCGTCTTGTGTGAGTCCAAAAATGTCGCCGCTTGGTCTGTGGCGAAGTTCCAATTCGGTCAGGGGCAGGCGGCCGGCTGGGCCCGGCGCGTTTGTTTGAACACGATAGACGTCGGGTGTCAGAGGATTGAAAAGTCTGTTCAGCGCGCTCACGTTTTTATGGTGCCAATTGCGCGGCTGTCTTGCACGTGCAAATGGCGAACCCGGAAATCTGACCGCCAGACCGCCCGGACGCGCACGAACCATGATTACTGTGAGATTCCCGGGGCGGGGTATAAACAGTGCGGGCAAACGCTGGCATGAGGTCGGGCCTCTGACCTTTTTGCAGACGAGCGAAATGTTTTGCGGCGTGATTTCAAACCGATACAGTGCGCTCGGACAATTCACTGATTACGATGAGCGGACGGTCTCGCAAAACAATAGTCTATTTCGATCTTGAAACTCAGAAATCTGCTGACGACGTGGGCGGGTGGAGCCGCATCCGAGACATGCGGATGAGTGTTGGTGTGACTTTCAACACTGCGCGGGGGACTTATCAGATTTACGACGAACGGCGCGCCAACGAGCTGATAGACGAGCTTCGCCGCGCGGATTTGGTTGTTGGCTTCAACATACTGCGATTCGACTACGAAGTGCTGTCTGCTTACAACATGCTGTTTGACCCTGAACAGTTGGTGACTTTGGACATCATGGTTGAACTGGTGAAATCGCTTGATCATCGTCTGTCGCTGGATTCTGTCGCCAGCGCGACGCTTGGCCTGGAGAAGACCGGTGACGGGATGCAGGCGATTCGATGGTTTCGTGAAGGCCGGATACTTGAGGTGGCGGAGTACTGTTGTTACGACGTCAAGATCACGCGGTTGTTGCATGAATACGGTGCTGCGACCGGGTGCCTGTACTACATGGACCGCCAGGGCAAAAAACAGAAGGTGAAAGTCGATTGGAAGATGCCGTGAAACGGACATGGTGCGCGCGGCAGGATTTGAACCTGCACGGTGTTACCCACTAGAACCTGAATCTAGCGCGTCTGCCAATTCCGCCACGCGCGCATCGAGTGGAAACACCATAAAGTATCGTTCAAAAAAGTAAAGGGATTTCAAGTTCGCCAGTCAAAATGCAAATACGACGGCACAAAACCAAAATAGTCGCCACAATCGGCCCGGCATCCGAATCACCGGAAATAATCGAGCGCCTCATTGAGGCCGGCATGGACATTGCCAGATTGAACTTTTCGCACGGTGATTTTGCCGGGCACGCGCGCAGGATAACCGCCCTGAGAGAAGCCGAGCGGCGGGCGGGCCGCCGGGTTGCAATCATGGCGGACCTGCCTGGCCCGAAAATCCGGGTGGGGCGGTTTGAGAACGAGGTTGTAGAATTGAAAGCCGGCCAGGAGTTCACGCTGACAACGGATGACATCGTGGGCACTGCCGAACGTGTCAGCGTGAATTTCGCCAGATTGCCGGAGGTGGTACGGCCCGGATGCAAGGTATTCCTGAACGACGGTCTGGTTGAATTGGAGGTTGAACGTGTCGCGGGTCGTGAGGTGAATTGCCGTGTTGTTGTCGGCGGCGAACTCCGTTCCCGGAAGGGGCTGAATATTCCGGGCGTTGATTTGGGGATAAGCGCGTTTACCGACCATGACAGGGCGTGTCTTGAATTTGCGGTCAGGCATGGGGTTGACGCGGTTGGGCAATCGTTTGTGGGGCGGGCGGCTGATGTTGAGGCTGTGCGGGCTGCTGTACCTGAGGGTTGCAAGACACCTTTTGTTGTGGCGAAGATTGAACGAGGCATCGCGCTCGAGAAGCTTGATGAGATTCTGAAGGCGGCCGACGGAATCATGGTGGCGCGCGGGGACCTTGGGGTGGAGGTGCCGATCCAGGAGATTGCCGTTGTTCAGAAGAAGCTGATTGCGATGGCGAACCTTGCGGGCAAACCGGTGATAACTGCGACACAGATGCTGGAATCGATGGTGGTGAATCGTCTTCCGACGCGGGCCGAGGCTACTGACGTTGCGAATGCGGTGTTGGACGGGACTGATTGTCTGATGCTGTCCGGTGAATCGGCCATGGGCAAGTACCCGGTCGAATCAGTTGAGATGCTGGCGCGAATCGCGGCTTTTGCTGAGACGCACCTGCCGGGGACGCGCCTGCGGACTTTGCACGATCTTTGCCATGAGCGGCCATTGATGTCGCAGGCTGAATCGATTGCGATGGTTGTGGAGCATGCGCTTGAGACCGTGCCATGCGCGGCTGTATTTGTGCCGACGCGCACCGGCACGACTGCGCGGATGATCTCCAGGTACAAGCCGCCGGTGTGGATTGTGGCGTTGAGCTGTGACCCGCATGTTTGCCAGGCGCTGCATTTTTCTGCGGGGGTGGTGCCTGTCTGTCTTGACGCAGAGCCTGGTGACTGGGGGTCGTTTGCGGAGCAATGGCTTGAAGAGCAATCGATTCAGGGTGAAGTGGCCATGCTGGTCACCGGGCCGTCGGAGCGCCACCCGGAAGCCAATCATCGCCTTGAGTTCGTGAGAGTTGGGATAAAACCGGCTTTTATGAACAAATAGCGGGATAAATGGTCAAAAGTGTTGAGTTGTTCCACTCTGTTTGGCGTGCGGGTGGTGTTTGACGTGGGCCGAATTCGAACTTATAGGTAGTCAAAGATGCTTTTACGGGTGCGACAGAATCTCTCGATCGGAATGCTATTGGCGCTGGCGGTTTTCCTGGCCAGTGCGATAACCCTGGAGGGTGCGGACCGAAAGCGGTCGAAGGTGATTTTTTCCGACTCAAAAGAACCTTCGTCGCTCCCGATCGACGCCACGCAGCCGCAGCCGCGCAAAGGGGCAGCGGAAATGTTTTCGCCCGGGAGTTCCCTTGATGGTGTGATAGCGCCACCGTTTGCTTCCCCGACGGTTGCTCCGCGAAGCCTTCGCCCCTTGACCGGCCGAGGCGCACTGGACCAGAACAAAGACTGGCTCATCAAGTCGGTCGAGAACATGAATGTGAGCGAAGACGCCGCTGCAAAGGCCCTTGGTGTGCGAGATTTCGGGACGGAATCCGGCTTTCTGATGGATAAGGATGGCAAGAAGGGAATGTTCGAAAAGGAGAACTCATTTCTTGGCACGACGCCAGACGACAAACCCGGACCCAAGAGCAGTGAGGCGTTGAGAAAGTCGCAACCTCGCTCGGAGGATCGATGGCGGAGCTTTTCGCCTGCC
>JARYMD010000364.1 GCA_029907285.1 Verrucomicrobiota bacterium
AGTGGGCGTTGGTAGCCGCGAAGCGCTTGGATGCAGTGGGCGTTGGCAGGCGCGAAGCGTTTGGAGTGCGGCAGCTTGCTGCCGCTTTGTTTTTCTGCCCAAACAACGTGCCTGTCCCCATATCGCATTCCCCGCCAAGATTCAGAGAACAGACACACAGTTGCACTCGATGGGATCAGTACGATAACAGGACTTTGATATCCGTGGCATCCGTGGCATCCGTGGTCGATCGACTCGATCTTGTGCTCGTTGAGCTTCCTGACCGCAGATGGCGCGGATGACACGGATGCCCAGACAACGTGTCTGTCCCCATATCGGCACCCGAGTGGTTCCTCCGCAGGCTTCGGCAGCCGCCGATTGGAACAAGGGACAATTTGCGGGCCACGCCGCAATCAGGGGGCAAGACCCAAACAATGAGCCTGTCACTCTATTGGGCCCACACCCAGACAAGAAGTCCGTCACTTTACTTGCGTCGTCTTGGATGTGTGTGGGCGGCAGGCGGCATGTACTGAATCAATTCACTTCCCACTGCATTCTTTTGCCAGGGAAAGAACCGGCCGCAAAGAGGCCCATTCTAGCCCGGAAATCTCACCGCCTGACCGGGCAAATAAACCCAAAGCTTCATTCCGGTGAAATTTCCGGGGCCCGCATATTCCTTGGTTGCTTGAAGACACCCGTTTCGCAGACTGCTCAGGGTATGAAATATGCGGGCTAGCAAGGCGAGGCAAACACCAAGATGACAGAAAGTTTCCGCGGGCCTGATGACACCAAACGCCTCGTCGCCCTAAGGTTGAGCCTCGCTAAGACGCACCCTGTCCGCTCTGTGCCTGCTCTGAAGCCGCCCCTGCGGCGCCAGCCGGCTGGCTTTCTGCCGTGGGTTCCGCGCTCACAGGCTGTTGCACGGGCGTTGTAGATTCCACCCACTCAAGTATGGCCATCTCGGCAGCGTCACCCTGGCGCCTGCCCAACCTGATAATGCGAGTGTAACCGCCGTTCCGCCCCTTGTTTGCAGGCGCTATCTCCTTGAAAAGCATGCGCACAGCTTCTTCATCCTGGAGCAGTCTCGCAGAAGCAAGCCGTCTGTCGTGAAGCGTTCCCCGCTTTGCCAAAGTCACCATCTTCTCCGCAACCGACCTCGCCGCCTTGGCCTTCGCCACCGTGGTTGTAACTCTTCGGTGCCTTATGAGGCTGCAAACCAAATTGGCAAGCATCGCATTGCGGTGTTCACCCGTGCGCCCAAGTTTAGCTGTCCGTTTGAGGTGTCGCATAACCGTTTGGTAATCGTTGCCGGGATCAGGCTTTGCGAGGTTCCTCCCGAGGAGGCTCAAGCAGACTCGGATCAAACTTCATCCCAAGCGTCAGACCAAGAGCGGCAAGTTTCTCCTTGATCTCGTTGAGTGATTTCTTGCCGAAGTTGCGGTACTTGAGCATCTCCTGCTCAGTTTTCATCGCAAGCTGTCCCACTGTGGTGATGTTGGCGTTGTTCAGGCAGTTGGCCGCACGCACGCTGAGCTCTATTTCGTTGACGCTCATGTTAAGCAGTTTCCTGAGCTTCGTCCGCTCCTCGTCCTGCGTGTCAACCACCGCCTCGAATTCAACAGGATTCTTGTCGTATCCGACAAACACATCCAGATGCTTCTGGAGAATCGCCGAAGCCTGCAATAGTGCATCGTCAGGCGAAATCCGGCCGTCAGTCCAAATCTCCAATATCAACCTGTCATAGTCAGTCTTCTGCCCGACACGCGCGTTCTCAACATTGTAACGCACACGCACAACCGGCGAAAACAACGAGTCAACAGCAATTGTCCCTATCGGCTGGTCAGGCTTCTTGTTTTCGTCCCCCGGACAAAACCCTCGCCCCACCTTCACCTCAAACTCCATGCCCAGCTTTCTCTTCCGGTCTATCGTGCAAATGAGCTGGTCCGGATTCACAACCTCGACATTCTGGTTGGCCTGTATGTCTGCGGCTGTGACCGGCCCTTCCTTGTTCACCGACAACCGCAGCCACTGCGGCTCGCGCGTTTCGTGAAACTTGAACTTGACCTTCTTCAGATTCAGTATGATGTCGGTAACGTCCTCGACCACACCGTCTATTGTGCCGAACTCGTGCGGCACACCTTCGATTTTCACCGCAGAAATAGCCGCCCCTTCAAGCGACGATAACAGCACCCGCCTCAGCGAGTTGCCAATCGTGTGACCGTACCCTGTCTCAAAAGGCTCGGCCATGAATTTCGCATAATAAGGGGTCGCAGTTGATTCGTCCTTGATCAACCGCTTCGGCATCTCAAACCGACCAATACGTGCTGGCATATTTTTGTCGCAATTTCAACCTGCCCGCTGTTCCGGATTCCCGGCCGGCCACCGGGCCATATAATTGCTCTTTATCAAACGATCAATACTCTACCGGGAATAAAACTCAACAACTGCCTGCTCATTGGCAATGGGCTGGATGTCATCGCGCGTCGGCATCCGCATCACCACACCCTTGAAAGCCTCCTTGTTCAGCGAAAGCCAATCCGGTACCGCCCGACTCGCGCTGAATTCGAGGTTCTTCGCAGCCAACCTCCGCGACGCGTCGCTGTTCCGCACCTCGATGACATCATTCACCTTCACACCATACGAAGGCACATTCACCTTCCTGCCATTAACTTTGATGTGGCCGTGGCACACCATCTGCCGCGCCGCAGCCCTCGTGTACGCAAACCCAAGCTGGTACACCACATTGTCCAATCTGCACTCCAAAAGCTGCAGCATCGTCTCACCGGTCACACCGCGCTTCCTCAATGCCTGCCGATATACCCGGTGAAACTGCCGTTCCAAAAGACCGTAATAGTACCGGAGCTTCTGCTTCTCCATCAGCCCCAGTGCATAATCAGTGTTCTTCCTCCGATGCTTGGGGCCATGTACACCCGGTCCATAGTTGCGCTTCTCGAGATACTTGGCCGGCCCAAATATCTGAGTCCCAAAACGCCGGCTTATTCTTACCCTCGGTCCTGTGTAACGAGCCATAGAAAACAAATGCTACTCTGCAACCAAACAAACCTACACCCGCCTCTTCTTGCGCGGACGACACCCGTTGTGCGGAACAGGCGTCACATCCCTTATCACCGCAATGTCCAGCCCAATCGCCTGCAAAGCCCGAATCGCAGCTTCCCGCCCAGACCCGGCACCGCTCACATGCACCTCCACCTCTTTCATCCCGTGAGACATCGCCTGCCTCGCTGCATCCTGAGCCACTTGCTGCGCCGCAAAAGCCGTGCTCTTCCGCGACCCCTTGAAACCAACACGCCCCGCTGTTGACCACGCTATCACATTCCCATGCGCATCCGTGATCGTCACCATCGTGTTGTTGAACGTCGCCAAAATGTGCGCAATCCCGGAAGCAATGTTCTTCGCCCCTTTCGCGCGTATTATCTTCTTGGGAGCCGCTTCCTCCCCAAGCAGCTCGGCCGCGGTCGGAGCCGCAACAGGCTCCGGAACCGCTGGCTCGGCTTTCTTGGCTGTTTTCGGCGATCCCTTCTCCACCGGCGGCTTCTCTGCAGCGCCCTTCTCAGGCGCGCCGGTTTCAGTCTTCACTTCTTTCTTCGCAGGTTGTTTCGCTGCTTTTGGTTCCTCGGACATAAACGTCTTATCCAATCAGTGTATCCCAGCCTTCGCGTGCGGATTCCGCACAACACCAACCGTCTTCCTTGGGCCCTTCCTCGTTCGAGCATTGGTTTGGGTTCGTTGCCCACGAACAGGCAGACCCCGGATGTGCCTCAACCCACGGTAGCACTTTATGACCTGCAACCGCTTGAGGTTCAAACCAATCTCCCGCCGCAGATCGCCTTCGATCACATACTTGCCCTCCTGGATCGCATGCGCTATCTGCGACAACTGTTGTTCCGTCAGGTCCTTGGCGCGGATGCTCCCATCGATCCCCGCTCTCTCGAGTATCTCTCTCGAGTTCGACGGGCCTATCCCATAAATGTACCTGAGCGCAATGTCGATTCGCTTGTCACTCGGCACGTCAACCCCAAGTATTCGAGCCATATAACAATTCTTAAATCACACGTTCAAGCTGCCACTCCACACCCGTCAACCCTGACGCTGTTTGTGGCGTGGATTTGAACAAATAACACGGACAACACCTTTGCGCCGCACAATCTTGCAGTGCTCGCAAAGCCGCTTCACCGACGTTCGCACTTTCATATGTCATCACTCGCCTTTCGCCGCAGGCATCACAATCCTGCCCCGCGAAACATCATACACCGAAATCTCAACCCGCACACGATCGCCCACTGCAAAACGCCTCTTCCCGGCATCTCGCCCTGAAATGCCGGCCCACAGCTTGTGACCGTTCGCCAACTGAACCTTGCAAACACCTTCCGGCCGAACTTCGCACACTATTCCGTCTTCCTCGATGTGCCCCGGTCCAGACATGTCAGCACTTCAGCCTC
>JARYMD010000365.1 GCA_029907285.1 Verrucomicrobiota bacterium
AGGACCTCGGCCATTTGGACCGGCTCGAACGCCTCACCGGAAGCGAGACCGAACCCGGGTCAAGCCGCCTTGCAATAGCGCGCGGCCCGGAATTGCTCGTCCACATAACCGCCGGGCGCCTTCCCAATCCCCCGGTGATGAGCATTGTGCTGGGGCTCCTCGCACGCTCGGCGCAATTCGTGAAGTGCGCCTCCGGCACCTCGTTCCTGCTCAGATTGTTCGGGCATTCGCTGCGCGAAGTCGAACCGAAACTCGGTGCTTGTCTCGAAATCGCAGAATGGAGGGGAGGCAACGAAATGCTGGAAAGCGCCCTGTTTGCCCAGGCGGATTGCTTGACTGTGATGGGCGACGATTCGACGTTGGAGGCGATTCGACCCAGAGTGCCGCCGCAGGCGCGTTTTCTTGGGTATGGACACCGCGTCAGCTTCGGATACATCGCGCGCGAGGTGCTAGACCATCATTCTTTCTCCAGAACAGCCGCTTCTGCTGCAATGGACGTTGCGGCATGGGATCAGCTCGGTTGTTTGTCGCCGCACCTGTTCTATGTCGAAACCGGCGGACGCCATTCCCCCGACCGCTTTGCGGAGCAACTGGCGCGCGAACTTGACCGCCTCGAGGCCAAACAACCCCGCGGAAATCTGCCCCTCGAAACCGCAGCAGCCATAGCCGCCCGCAGGTCCATCTACGAAGTGCGAGCGGCCTTCTCGAGCGACACAAAGGTTTGGAAAAGCCCGGATTCAACTTCATGGACGGTTGTTTACGAGAACGACCCTCAATTCCAGTTTTCGTGTTTGAACAGATTCATTTACGTCAAAGCAGTACAGAACATTGACCATGCGCTCCGCGGCGCCGATCCAGTCCGAGGCCGTGTGGCAACGGTGGGACTGGCAGCACCGGGTCTGAGAGAGCAAGACCTCGCACATCGCCTCGCCGCATGGGGCGTGCCCCGGGTTTGTCCAATCGGTCGCATGCAATCGCCACCCCCAACTTGGCGTCACGACGGCCGCCCAAGCCTTGGCGGTTTGATATTGTGGACAGACTGGGAACGGTCAGAAAGTTCATTCTTATGAAACTCGAGCTCCGCAAAACATTCCAATTCGAAGCGGCACATCGACTGCCAAATCTGCCACATTCACACAAATGCAGCCGCCTGCATGGCCATTGCTTCACAGTCGAAATCGCAGTAACTGGCGAATGCGATCCGCGTTATGGGTGGGTTGTTGACTACGGCGAAATTGCGGATGCGGTCAGACCAGTGCTCGAAGAGCTGGATCACCAATGCCTCAACGAAATCCCCGGCCTGGAAAACCCCACCAGCGAGCAAATCGCGCTGTTCATCTGGCAAAAGTTGAAGCCGCGATTGAACGGGCTGACTGAGATTGTTGTTGCTGAGTCCCCAAGTTCAAAGTGTGTCTATCGAGGTTGATGTTCAGGGTCATCCTTCATATTGACATGGACGCCTTCTACGCGTCGGTCGAGCAAAGGGATCAACCCAGCCTCAAAGGCCGCCCTGTAATAGTGGGCGCCCCGCCCACACAGAGAGGTGTCGTATGCGCCGCCAGTTATGAAGCAAGGCGATACGGCGTCAAATCCGCCATGCCAAGCGCCACTGCGGCGCGACTCTGCCCAAACGGCATCTTTGTCCGGCCCAGAATCGAAGTCTATGCGGCCGAATCCAGACAAATCATGCACATACTCCGCCAACAGGCCGGCCCGCTGGTTCAGGAAGTGTCAATCGACGAGGCCTACGTCGATGTGTCAGAAAGATGCCAGGGACAATCCCACGACGAAAGCATCGATCTGGCCGTCCCCCTTGCCGCCCGGCTCAAAGAGGCAATTCACACAAGCCGAAATCTGACAGCAACCGTCGGTGTCGCACCCAACAAACTGCTCGCCAAAATCGCCAGCGATTATCGCAAGCCAGACGGCCTCACCGTCATCCACGAATCAACCAAGGCCGCTTTCCTGAGGCCTCTTCCACTCCGCTCTCTTCATGGCGTGGGCCCGGCAACCGAACAACGCCTCAACAGCCTTGGAATGCACACAGTCGGCGACCTCCAGAACTACAAAGGCGACCTCCGCAATGTGTTGGGTTCATGGGCAGCCGAACTGCGGCAGTTTGCATTTGGCGAGGATTCCCGCCCATTGGACCTGAGCGACGAAGTCAAAAGCATCGGCGCCGAAAACACCTTCCTGCGCGACACCGACGACCGCCCCGCGCTCCGGTCATGCTTGCACGCCCAGGCCACCGAAGTGGCCGAAAGACTGAACAAACACAAGCTCGCCGCTCATACCGTGCAGGTAAAGGTCAGATACGGCGACTTCACCACACTTACACGCCAGTTGTCATTGGATCAGCCGGTTTCCAAGCCGGCCGAGATTTACCGCATTGCGTGCTGGCTGCTCGCGCGCCATCGACTCGTAAATCGTCCGCTGCGCCTGCTCGGGCTGTCCGTGAGCGGCCTTGCCGAAATCACGGCCGAACAACTGTGGCTCCCACTCCGTTCAACGGGGCTCGGCCCCGAACCAAACAAACATGCAGGGCCATAATGCCCAGCCGGTGCTTGCCGCCGTCCGGACTTGGCGCGCCCCGCTAACCTGGAGTTTTTCCGGACAGCCTGTGCACAACAACGCACACTGTTCTTATTGTGCAGGAAGCGTATTTGTGAAAGTGTTGTTGTCCGAACAGCACATTGACAGATGAACACTCGCTTTGTTCCGTGGCAAACCGCTCTCAAAAACTCAAAGCCGGGCTTTACCTTGATTGAATTGCTTGTGGTAATCGCCATTATCGCAATTCTGGCCGGGATGCTTCTGCCCGCACTGTCCAAAGCAAAAACAAAGGCGCAAGGCATCATGTGCATGAACAACGGACGCCAAATGTCAATGGCGTGGAGACTCTACGTTGACGACAACCAGGAGAAATTCCCAGCCTCATACGCCCCGGGCCTCCCAATCGAGTGGGTGCACGGGTCGCTGGACTTCGACGGCGCTAATCGTAGCAACTGGGATACTCGAGACATCACCAACAGCATCCTCTTCCCTTACTGCGGCCAAAGCACGGGCATCTGGAAATGCCCTGCAGACAAAAGCACTGTTAGATACCAGGGCAAGGTCTATCCCCGAGTCAGAAGCATCTCAATGAACGCATGGTTCAATTCAACAGACGTCGAAGGATTCGGCCCCGGCTTTCGCGTGTACTATCGAATGAGCGATCTTGTTGATCCGGGCCCAACCATGACATGGCTGTTCATGGACGAACGCGAAGACAGCATCAACGACGGCGAAATGGTGGTCGGCATGACCGGTTACCCAAACCAACCCAATCAGTGGCGCATCGTGGATTACCCGGCAAGTTACCATAACCGCGCCTGCGGACTTTCCTTCGCAGATGGCCATTCTGAAATCAAGAAATGGACAGACCGACGAACAATGCCGGCTCTGAAGCCCGGACAGCAGTTGCAGTTGAACATTCCTTCCCCGAACAACCTCGATATGCTCTGGCTGATGGATAGGTCAACCAGAAAGAAATAGCCCCCCGCTAACCCGGAAATCTAACCGGCCACCCTCTCACATATAAACACGCGTCCAATCCGGCGGGATTCCCAGCCTTAAGCCGGGACCCTAACGGCCGCGGACGTGTCATCGCCCAAAGTGTGGGCAACCAATCGCTGCCAGACTTCCGAGTTTACGCGGAAACGAGAAAACTGTCTGTCACAGCTCCGGCGCGCCGGGGACGGCGCGCCCTGCCTGCATGCAGAAGTCCGTCCACGGTAGGGCTCGCTGTCCCAGCGAGCCGGAATCAGGAGGTGAGCAATGTGCCAAGCCCGGCGCCAGCCGGTTGGGCGTCATCGTGCTGGATGAATGGTCTGCCTGAGCTGCGGCCTCGCTAAATGATTAGCTGCTGTTTTTCCGGATCAAATCGTGCCGCTTTGTCGTTCTTCATTGACAGCATGCCCATGATCAATGCTGTCTGGACCCGGTACGCGAGGTCCATGGTGCTCCATGTCTGGCGTTGCCGCGTCCGGCAGCATTCAAGGAAATGCCGCCAAAACACCACGTCGTTTTGATCGCGCTCGATCGGCCAGCGTTGAGCTTCCTTCTTTGAGCCTTCGGCAGGAATGAACACAATCTCTTTCCCCTGAATGGTAAGCGTGCCCTCCCAGCCGCGAATGATGGGGATTCGGCCGGTTGATCCGCGGCCGCCCGTGCCCTCGTAGTTGTTCCCCTGGGTGCCCATAACAACCACGGTGAGCTTTTCGGGGTAATCCACCAGCATGTTGAATGTGTCCGGCACTTCGCGTTCGGTGTACCTGAACATGCCGCCGGTAGCGACCACTTTGCTGGGAAAATCAACGCCCAACATGTAAAGCACCGGCGTAAGACTGTGCGACAACAAGTCCGTTGACGGCCCGCCCGCGTAA
>JARYMD010000366.1 GCA_029907285.1 Verrucomicrobiota bacterium
TTGGGTTGGCTGGCAAAAGAATACGGTCTGCCTTACACTTCGCTCGAAGACGTTGAACCTGACAAAGAGGTGCTTTCACTTTTCCCCGCGCGGCTGCTGCTCAGAGACGAGCTTCTTCCGCTGAGGCGGGTGGACGGGATCGTCGAGGTTGCCACAAGCAGGCTTTTCGACACGCAAGGGTTGGACACGCTGCGCAATCTGACCGGGCTCAAACTTCGTCCTGTTCTTGCGCCGAGCAAGGCCATCCAGCGCGAGATGAAGAAACGCCTCGGTGTTGGCGCCGACACGATCGACACTCTCGACGAGGAATCGCCAATAGAGGTTGTCGATGAGGGGCAGGAGGAAGACACCAACCTTGATGTTGCCGCCGAAGACGCCTCGATCATCAGGTTTGTCAATCAGGTGCTCAGAGACGCGATTGAGCTGCGTGCATCGGACATACACCTTGAGCCGTTCGAAGACGAATTTCGCATCAGATACCGAATTGACGGCGTTTTGCAGGACGTGCCTGTTCCGGCCCAGCTCAAGCGGTTCCAGCCGGCCATAGTTTCGCGCATCAAGATTCTCAGCCACCTCAACATTGCAGAAAAGCGTCTCCCGCAAGACGGTCGCATCAAGGTTCGGATCGACGAAGCCGAGGTGGACATCCGTGTTTCTGTCATTCCGATGATTCACGGTGAGGCGGTTGTGCTGCGGCTGCTTCGCCAAAACGCAACTCTCAGAGGCATGCGTGAACTGGGAATGGACGAGCGCGTTCTTGCCTCTTTCCAGCGGGTGTTGCAGCTCCCGCATGGCATCATTCTTGTCACGGGGCCGACCGGCAGTGGAAAAACCTCGACGCTGTACACTGCGCTGAGCGAAATCAACGATTCGGACCGGAAGATAATAACGATTGAAGACCCGGTCGAGTACCAGCTCAAAGGCGTGAACCAGATTCAGGTTTCTGAAAAGGCAGGTTTGACTTTCGCGCGCGGTCTGAGGTCAATTCTGCGGCATGACCCTGACGTGATTCTTGTTGGTGAGATTCGTGACACCGAGACGGCCCAAATTGCAGTGCAGGCATCTCTGACGGGTCACCTTGTGTTTTCGACCCTGCACACCAACGATGCGCCGGGCGCGTTGACGCGGCTTGTCGATATGGGCGTTGAACCATATTTGGTATCTTCCTCGCTCGAAGCCGTGCTGGCGCAGCGGCTTGTTCGCGTGCTCTGCCGCCATTGCAAGGAAGAAGACAAATCGCCCGCAGCGCAGGCTTTCAAAGAACAGGTCGGCATCCCGCCCAACGCGGTCATTTACAAAGCTGTCGGTTGCCGCGAGTGCCGGCAAACCGGGTTTTTCGACAGACACGCCATATTCGAATGGATGGACATCAATGACGAGGTTCGCGAGTTGATCCTCAAGAACGCTTCTGCAGACAAACTTCGTGAGGCTGCGCGCCGTGCGGGCATGCGCACTTTGGCCGAGGATGGATGGCGGCTTGTCAGACTCGGCATTACCACCGTCGAAGAAGTGTTGAGCGTGACCACGGCAAAAGAAGTGGCTTGGTCCACGGCTCCCCGGGGTCCAGCGGCTGTTGCAGAGGCAGCCGGCCCGGCAGCAGTCTCGCCCGTCCGCCGCTGAACTGACGCCACCATGCCAGTCTTCAAATACAAAGCACTTCAGCCTGACGGCGTGATCACCGAAGGCGAGCTGGAAGCCAGTGGACGGCAGGATGCGTTCCGGCAGATGGAAAGCCGGCGATTGCGTCCGATCAGCCTTGTCGAACGCAGCAACGGCAAGCCGGCCGCTCCCAGGGCGCCAACAAACGGGTCAGGCAAACCGTTCGCGCTGTCACTGGGAAGTCCGCGGCGTGTTTCGCCTAGAATGCTCGAGAATTTCACCCGCCTGCTCTCGAGCCTGCTGGCTGCCGGAGTGCCGCTAAGCCGCGCGCTTGTCATCCTGCAGAAGGAAACATCGGACCCGGCAGCGCGCACGAAATGGAAGGAAATTCATGATCTGGTTGTGGACGGCATGTCGCTTGCCGATGCAATGGCCAAGTCGCCCGACACATTCCCGCGTGTCTATGTTGCGATGGTTGAGGCTGGCGAGACCGGCGGGTTTCTCGACCTTGTATTGAGCCAGATTGCCGATTTTCAGTCGCGCGAGAAAGAGCTGCGGACGAAGGTGATGACCGCGTTGCTGTACCCGTCGATTTTGTTGGTGCTGGCGCTGGGCGTGCTTACATTCCTGCTGGTGTTCTTCATCCCGAAATTCCAGGTCATTTTCGCCGGGTTTGGCGCTCAGTTGCCGTTGATAACAAGGATCATCGTGGGTGTCAGCGACACGATTCGTCTGTACGGTCCGATGGTTGTCGCGGCTTTGGTGGTGGCAGCGTACCTAATCAGGAGCTGGATGGTTTCGCCCACTGGACGTCGGACATGGGAGGGCGTGATACTGAAGCTGCCGGTACTTGGGACGCTTGTTGCACAGTACGCGATGGCGCGCTTTTGCAGGATGCTGGGAACGTTGCTGAGCGCCGGGGTTCCGTTGATCAACGGTCTCAATGTCGCCAGGCGGTCGATAGGCAATCAGATTCTGGTTGATGCTGTCAGTAGTGCCATCGAGCACGTCAAAGAAGGAAAGGCGCTGGGTGCCAGCCTCGCTGAGTGCCCGATGCTTTTCCCGGGCTCGGTTCTGGAAATGATTTCCGTGGCGGAGGAAAGCGGCAAACTGGACCAGGAGCTGGTTCGGATATCGGATGTGACGGAGTCTGAGTTGGACCGTCGGCTCAAGACCGCTGTTGCTCTTGCTGAGCCGGTGATGCTGTTTTTCATCGCGGGTTTCATCGGCACAATTTTCATCGGAATGGTCATTCCGATATTCACTCTCCAACAGTACATAAAATGAACACACACCGTTCAGAAACAATCATTGTCCGAACATTAACGCGCGGTTCAAACCATCGAAGGCGGTCTGCTGGCTTCACCCTTGTCGAGCTGTTGCTCGTACTGGTGATTCTGGGCACGCTGGCAGCATTGGTTCTGCCGCGTTTTGCGGGCACGTCCGAGCGCGCGCGAAAGACAGCGGCTCTGACACAAATCAGCACGTTCAAGACGGCGCTGAACGCCTACGAGGTGGACAACGGGTCGTATCCAAAGAGCCTCCAGGACCTTGTTGAACAGCCACGCGACGCACAGAACTGGCATGGGCCGTACCTCGACGGTGCCGTACCACTGGACCCATGGAAAAACGCTTACATCTATGTCTATCCAGGCCGTCACAACCCCAATGGCTACGATTTGAGCTCGATGGGACCGGACGGACGTGAAGGGACCGAAGATGACATTACCAACTGGCAAACTCCAACTCAGGCCTCGCAACCGTGAAAAGCCGTATCACGCCGGGTTCACACTCATCGAGCTGATACTGGTCATGGCTTTGCTGGTGGTTGTGCTGGGGTATGCTGCGCCTTCACTGTCCCGGTTCTTCCGGGGACGGGTAATAGACCACGAAGCACGGAGGTTTCTTGCCCTGACAAAATACGGCCAGAGCCGGGCCGCCAGCGAAGGGGTTCCGATGGTGCTTTGGATTGACACCGCACAGAAGGTTTACGGGCTCAAAGCCCAAACAGGATATGTTGAGGAAGACCCGCTTGCTCTTCAGTACACGGTCGATCCCGGCCTTGAGATTGAGGTTCCACAGTCTCAAGCTGTCATCCAGACCAATTTCTGGACCATGGCACCGCCAATCCGGACCGGCCAGCGGGTGATATGTTTTCTCCCGGACGGTTATTTGAGCGAGACCAGTCCGGAACGCATCCTGATTCGGCAGACAAATGAAAGCCAGACCGTTTGCATAGCTGCGTCGCAGAGTCGCATCGGCTATGAAATTCAGACAAACCAACTCCAACAAGTTGCGCGTTAACCCCGGCCCGAGACTGCAAAACGTCCGTCGCCGTTGCGCCGGGTTCACGCTTGCCGAGGTGTTGGCCGCATTGTTGTTCATGGCCATCGTGATACCGGTGTCTGTTCAGGGCGTGCTGGTGGCCAGCCGCGCAAGCGCCGTTGCCCAACGCAAAACTGTGGCGGCGAGAATCGCAGAGCGGCTGTTGAACGAAATGATTGTCACGGGCCAAACCCGGACCAGCACCGCCGCCCAAAGCGGTGTCATCGAAGAAGGCGACCTGCAGTACAGGTACAGGTCAAAGCTGGATTTTTGGACGCAATACTCGACCGGACTGCAGACGGTCACGATGCAAATACTCACCGTCGAGGTGTCATTTGCAGTTCAAGGGCAGGATTATTCTGTCCAACTGAGCACACTCGTAGCCCCGGGAACGTTGCTGTGAAACCAATGGAACACATAGCGGCGCAGCCGACAGCGAACGTTTTCGCCGAGAGAACGGCGCGGGTTGCCATGCGTT
>JARYMD010000367.1 GCA_029907285.1 Verrucomicrobiota bacterium
GGCTACATTGGGATGGAACTTGGGACCCTGTACGCCACGCTGGGCAGCGAAGTTGTGGTGGTTGAAATGCTGGACCACATATTGGCGGGGGCCGATGTTGATTTGGCGCGCCCGATTGCCGCGCGCGCGCGCCAGAACTTCAAGGAAATCCGCGTCAAAGCAAGGGTCGTGGAAATGGCAACCAAAGGCCGCCAAATCCGGGTTGTGATCGAGCACGAAGGCAACAAGCTCGAGGAACTCTACGACAGGGTGCTTGTCGCCGTCGGGCGCGTGCCAAACGCGGAAGATTTGGGCCTCGAATTCACCCGCGTCACGCAGGATGAGAAAGGGTTCATCATTGTCGATGAGAACCAGCGCACCGAAGACTCCTCGATTTATGCGATTGGCGACATTGTTGGCGGCGCGCTTCTTGCGCACAAGGCCTCGCGCGAAGGCCGCATAGCCGTCGAAGCCATTGTTGGCGAGCACGCAACCATGCCGGAATTCATAATCCCGGCGGTGGTTTTCACAGACCCTGAACTTGCCTGGTGCGGAGTTACCGAATCTGAAGCGCGCGAAAAAGGCCTCAAAGTAGAGATCAGCAAGTTCCCGTGGGGCGCTTCCGGGCGCGCACTCACGTTCGATCGGCCGGATGGCATGACCAAGCTTGTGATTGACCCCGAAACAGAACGCGTGCTGGGGATGGGAATTGTCGGGCACGGCGCCGGCGAACTGATTGCCGAGGGCGTTGTCGCAATCGAGATGGGCGCAACTGCAAGAGACCTCGCGCTTGCCGTGCACCCACATCCCACGCTGTCGGAAACCATAATGGAATGCGCCGAGGCTTTCTACGGCCACGCAACACATACTCTCTCGCGCAAGAAGGCGGAGTGAAAGTCGGCTGCAGGTCTTGCGCAACGCAGGAAGGTTTTGTCACAAACACTTTTTGAGATGAGAATTCCAAGTCGTTCCCAGCCGAGGAAGCCCGCAAACGCAATCCCGGAAAACTCAACCCTGTCGCGGGTTTTCCGGGCTTTTGCTTGGCCGGCAAAAAGCCTGTTTATGATGAGCCGGGTTGCAGCGCTTTCAGCCCTGGCGACCATTTGTTCCGTTGTTGTTAACGCCGCGGCGGCAGAGGTTGATTCAAGTCAGACCACCCTCCGGTCAGCTCTGGAACATGTGCGGAGCGTGCTCGAGGCAAAGTTGTTTGGCGAGCCACTGTGGAAATACCTTGCGTCCGTGGGCTTCATAGTTATTGCCCTTTGGGGCGCGCGGGTGTTGGACTGGCTGGTCACACACAGGCTGAAGCGCTGGGCTGAGAAGACCCGCAGCCGCCTTGACGATTTTATTATCGAGCTGCTGCGCGGGCCCGTAAAAGTGGTGGCTTTCGTGATCCTCCTGCACGTTGGATTGAGACTTTTCGCGTGGCCGCCGTGGGTTCAGGATTATCTCTCGAAAGGGCTGAGAGTCCTTGTCGCATGGTCAATTACCTATGTTCTTGTCAAGGCGGTTGATCCGATTCTGAACTACTGGAGAGATAGTTTCAAAGCCGACGATGAGAAGCTGCTTGACAGCCATTTGTTACCGCTGATTCGCAAGAGCATCAAGATTTTCATAGTGATACTGGCTGTTCTGTTTACCTCGCAGAACCTCGGCCTCAATATTACGAGTCTTTTGGCAGGACTATCCATTGGCGGTCTCGCCCTTGGTCTCGCAGCCCAGGACACCGTCGCTAATGTGCTTGGCGCGATAGCCATTTTCCTGGACAAACCTTTCCGTGTCGGCGACAGAATCCAGTTCGAGAATGTGGACGGGGTTGTCGAGTCAATCGGGCTGCGCAGCACCCGAATTCGGAACCTTGAAGGGCATCTTGTGACGGCCCCGAACAAGACCGTCGGCAACGCAACCATTGTCAATGTCTCGCGCAGGCCTCACATCAGAACAATCATCGACATAGGCATCACTTACGACACACCTCCCAACAAGGTCCAGTTGGCCCTCGAGATTCTCGAGAACGTGTTCCGCGAACATCCAATGACATCCGACGTCATAGTCAGTTTCACGCAGTTCGCCGATTCCTCTCTCAATCTCAAGGTGATTCATTGGTGGAAGGGGACCGATTACAAAGCCTACATGGCCGGCATGCGCGAGTTGAACCTGCGAATCAAAGAGCGTTTTGACGCTGCCGGGCTGAGTTTTGCTTTCCCATCGAGAACTTTGTACGTGAAGCAAGACTCGTCATGGCGCGTCGAAACAGCCGCGACCTCCTCCTGATGGCGAGCCATCGGCGCAAAGGCGGCATAACAAAAGTTCTCGGCAGCGCTGTTCTGCCGTGGCGGAGAGAGCGAGTGCTTTTCGAAAGGCTGCACGGCAACCTCGCCGCAGCAGCCCTCGCAGTGCCACTCTGCTTCACGACTTTCCTCATGAAAGCGCAAGCCTACGACCTCGTTCTGCGGAACGGAACAGTTTATGACGGCAGTGGAAGTGCGCCTTTCATGGCCGACGTTGCTGTATCAGGCGACAAGATAGCTGATGTCGGCTCAATCCCTGCCAATGCCGGCCGCGTCGAGCTGGACGTTCAAGGGCTCGCTGTCGCCCCCGGGTTCATCAACATGCTGAGTTGGGCTTGTGAGTCTCTGATCGCAGACGGCCGTGCCCAGAGCGATGTCCGCCAGGGTGTGACACTTGAAGTGATGGGCGAGGGCGAGTCTTTCGGCCCGCTTAACCCCGCCATGAAGGAGTCTATGCAAAACCGCCAAGGTGACCTGACATATCTGGTCGAATGGAATACGCTTGGCGAGTACCTGGACCACCTCGTTCGACGCGGGGTTTCGGTCAACGTCGCCTCATTCGTCGGCGCAACAACTGTTAGAATCCACGAAATCGGCTATTCAAACAGACGTCCCACTCAGGCCGAGCTTGATCGGATGACCAGGCTCGTCAAACACGCCATGGAAGAAGGCGCGCTCGGAGTTTCGTCGGCATTGATCTACGCGCCCGGCTGTTACGCGCGAACCGATGAACTAATCGCCCTCGCCAAGGCGGCTGCTGCTTGCGACGGCGTTTACATCTCGCACTTGCGCAGTGAGGGCGACCGTTTGTTGGAAGCGCTTGATGAGTTCATCACCATTGCCCGAGAAGCTCGCTGCCGATCCGAAATCTATCATTTCAAAGTGGCTGGACAATCAAACTGGCCCAAACTTGACGACGCGATCTCGCGGATAGAATCAGCCAGAGCCGCAGGTCTCAAGATCACGGCAAACATGTACACGTACACTGCCGCTGGCACGGGCCTCAACGCCACCATGCCAACGTGGGTTCAAGAGGGCGGCTTCGATGCTTGGCTTCGCAAATTGCGCGACCCCAACATCCGCGCAAAACTCAAAAAGGAAATGAACCAGCCCGGCAAAGACTGGGAGAATTACTACCTCGCCGTCGGCTCCCCGCAGGGAATTCTCCTGGCCGGGTTTAGAAACGAGAAACTCAAGCACCTGACAGGCTTGACCCTCGCCCAGGTGGCCGCCGCCCGCAAAAGTTCACCGGAGGACACCATCTTTGACCTCATCCTCGAAGACGGCAGCCGCGTTGATGCCGTGTTTTTCCTGATCTCAGAAGAGAACCTTCGCCGGCAACTCCAACTGCCGTGGGTGAGTTTTGGGTCCGACGAAGCTGCTTTCATGCCCGACGGAGTTTTCCTGCGCAGCATGCCGCACCCGCGCGCTTACGGGAACTTCGCCCGATTGCTCGGCAAGTATGTGCGCGATGAGAAACTCATCCCCTTGCAGGAAGCGATCCGCCGCTTGACTGCGCTCCCCGCGGAAAACCTGAAGTTGGACCGACGCGGCCGCCTCGGAAAAGGTTTTTACGCTGACATTGTTGTGTTTGACCCTGAAACCGTGCGGGACTTTGCAACATACAACCAACCACACCAATACTCGACAGGCGTCAAGCACGTCTGGGTCAACGGCGTTCAGGTCATCAAAGACGGCAACCACACCGGCGCCAAACCCGGCCGGATCGTCAGAGGACCGGGTTACAAAGGCCCTGCTCCGCGCTGATTCTAAGCCGGAAATCTCACCCGCTCACCGGCAAAAAACACCCGAACCTTCACTCCGGTGAGTGCCCTGATTGCGGCTCGCTGGGACAGCGAGCCCTACCGTGCATGAACCCCTGCATACAGGCAGGGCGCGCCGTCCCCGGCGCGCCAGAGCTGTGACACACAGCTTTCTCATTTCCGCGTAAACCCGGAACTCTGACAGCGATCAGTTGTCCCGCACTTTGGGCGATGCCACGCCCGCGGCCGTTAGAGTCCCGCCTTTAGGCGGACTTGAAACAAACACTCATTGAGCAGTTACACTTTGTACGTTGAACGTTGAACGTTGAACGTTGAACGTTGAACGTTGAACGTTCCCAGACAGAC
>JARYMD010000368.1 GCA_029907285.1 Verrucomicrobiota bacterium
CGAGCTGGGAAATATGCGGGCTAAGGTTGAGCTTGGTGATATTCTTCCTGGTGCTGCTGGATGGTTTGGGCTGATGGAGTAAGGACGAGCTGCGGACGCAGGATTGCTCTGGCGAGAGCATCGGGACTGGCTTGGGGCGGCCCTTGCACAAGTTCGGGAACATTGAAGGTGTGAATGCAGGAGTCGTAGAAAGCAGGGTTTTCTTGTGGAAGCACAAACGGCTTTGAGAATCTGCCGGCTTGATCCACATACGCGAAGTGCGGTCTGGCGAAGAGGCCATCGGCGCGTTTGCTGCTGAAGACGAGCCAGCGGCCGTTGCTTGACCAGGAGTGCCACGTGTCGGCGAGGCCGCTGTTGATCTCGAGCTTTCTTGTTTTCATGGTGGCCAGGTCAAGGAGATAAAGGTCGCTGCTGGGCTGGTAGATTGGGAAGTTGCCATACTTTGCAAGGCAAAACACGAGCCATCGGCCGTCGGGAGAAACGCGAGGTTGGGCGGCGCTCAGTCCGGTTTCTGCAGCGGCGACGAGCGTTTCCGGCTTGCCCCATGAGTTTTGCTCGAGATCGAAGCTGACGCGGACGAGGTCGTATCGCACCTGCCGGAATCGTTCCTGGCGGAGTTTTGGTGCGCTGCAGAAATAAAGATACCGGCCATCCGGACTCCATGACGGCCATGTTTCAAGGCGGTCGGGCTGGGCGATTGCCGGTGGCGTGACCACGGCATTTGAGGTGACCCAATAAACCGCAAGATCGGATTCGGCATCGAACACGTCGCGTGTTTCGCCGATGGTATGGAAGAAGAGCGACAACTTGTTTGCCGAGAACGCAATGAGACGGCCGCTTGGATGCCATGACATGTAACCGGCGGTTTTGTTGACGCGGGTAACCAGGTTCGAAGAGGCCAGCAGCATTGGTTGCGGCCCTTTTTGGCCGCGGATATGCAGGGCGAATGTGTCGGGACGATGGTTCAAGAAAGTGTGGCAGTTGAGGCAGCCGTTGTTGAAGGATCGGTTCTCGAGGACGGGTCTTTGCCGGAATCCCTCGAGGTCGCGCTGGTAAATCCCCATTTCGGCGTAGAAGTTGTAAAGGGGCCTGAGCAACCGGTAAACAAGGGTCTTGTCGATGGGGTCTGGCGCGACGCGATTTGTCACGGGCTGGAACTGGTGCCATGCGCCGCCGGTATCGCGGGCCGCGACTTCAAAGAACACATTTCCGTTCTTGTTTGCGTCGAGCAAGCCTTTCCACTTTCGGAGCGGTATTTGGATTTGCGGGTTTCGGTTTGCGACTGAGATTGGCGCGCCGTGTTCACCGTGCAGGGTCACACGGTATGCGGTGCCAGGCTCTTCGACTACGAAATTAGGCGGGGCGATGTTGGGTGGAAACACTGTATCGACGTAGTCCGGGCGCAACCGCGGGAGACGAGTGTCCTCGCTTTTCTGCGATGCACCGGGATTGCCGGCGTCCTTGGCAGCCGACGCGAGAAGCAGGTACACGGACATGAGCACAGCCATGGCCAAATAACCGGCCATGGCGCGCAGTGCTGAGCGCCTTGCGTACACCTGCATGCCAATCCAGTCCATATGCAATATCTCGGGCTGTTGTCAAACTGAGATCAGCGTGCCGGTATCAGTTTGACAACAGCTCCGCTGCTTCTTTTTGGGTCGGATCAAGTCTCAATGCTGTTTTGAGGTGGCGCAGTGCTTCGCTGTGCTTTCCCTGGAGGCGGTATGCTTTACCCAAGCCTGCATGGGCATCTGCGGAGACAGGGTCAAGTTGGACAGCGGTGTGAAATGCAGAGAGTGCATCGTCCAGTTTGTTCAACTGCAGTTTGATTTTGCCAAGCTCGACGTGCGGTCTGGCCGAGTGCGGAATGAGTTTGGCCACCTGCTGCCATTCCTTTTCCGCGCTGTCGAACTCCTCAAGCGCGGTCAGAAGCCGGGCGCACAGATCGTGCAAGACCCAATCGTTCGGGTTGCGCGCCAATGCCTGGCGGCATGCGTCAAGGCCGCGGCGTCTGGCTGTGGGTTTCGAAGCTGTCCGGAGTCCGGCGACCTCGAGCTGTTGGCGTTTGAACCGCTCATTGTATTCAAGTTGGCGGCGGTAAATCGGCTCCTCGTAGCGGCGCAGGAGAAGGTTTGCGATTTCATAACGCTGGGTATCCGTGTAGGCCAGCCTGGCTGCACAGTCGCTCTCGGACAGCCATTGGGCATTTGAAGAGGCGCCCTTGGGGTCGGTGCTGGAAAGCAACGCGGCGATTTGATCTGCAAAGAGCCGTGCAAGGAGGTAATTGCCCGCAAAAGTGAAATGGACGTGTTCGTACAGGAATTGGCTGCCTGCGATTTGATCCGGGCTGTGCGTGTTGAATTCTTTTTCGGCGTCCACGAGCCGAACCGAACCGGAGGTTGAACCGGCTGCGACCTGGCGAATCAGCTCGTTGAGATGTGAGTCAGTTCTGAACCGGAGCGTGTCGAGATCGCGCGCGAGCACAAAATGAACTTTGGCGTCGTCGAGATTGCCTCTGGCGAGTGAACAGCGCCCCCAACGGAAATGCAGCTCTGCGAATTCGTCATCGATCTGGGCAGCGAGGGCGTAATTGCGAATGGCTTCGCTGAAGTTTCTGTTCTGTTCGGCGGCTGTTGCGAGGCTGTAGAGTCGTTCCCATTCTTTGAGCTGGCCGACCGAGAGCCCTGGGCGGTGCATTGATCCGAAAGGCGGCAAATCCCTCAGGTTGGAGACCATAGTGCTGACGATCACCTTTGCGCCTGAACTCGTGCCGAGGCTGATGATATCAGCCAGATTCTTCTTGAAATGGTCATGCAAGGTCATCAGGCGCGGGTCGTCGCGCCGCACTTGTTGTTCCAGGAACATGTCCATGCCGCCCCAGCCCTTCTTTGCTTCGGGCGATGGGACCAGCCGCTGTGCGGCGGCATCCAGCAACTGTCCGATTTTGGTTGTTTTGATGGCGAGGCTGGCGCGGATAACGGGCAGGGGCGGTGATTGTTTTCCAAAAACCGTGCCGCTCCCGAACGGGCCGATGACCTCGTTATTGCCCATGTAAACCAGCCAGAAATCACCGCCGAACCGCTGTGCGTCGTGTGCTATCGGTAGGATCACGTGGGAATTGATTGCGGTAAAAGCCGTGTTGACGACTTCGAACCGAATTGACGGGTACCGCTCGCGCAAAAGAACATCCAGAATCCGTGAAAAACCAAACGCCGGCGCCGGGTCGCCAATCGCTGCAGATTCTCCAAACACGAAAATCCGGCAGGTCTTTTCCGGCTTTTGAACTGGCAACACAATCGGCTCGGGCCGCCTTGCAAGGGTCACCGGCATGAACCGCCATGCAAACTGCCGGTTTTCGACCACGTTCGCCGCGCCCGCAGCGGGATGCTTCACGAAAAACGCCGTTGCATAACCGTACCCGATGAGACGCAAACCCAACTCAAACACCGCAAGCGCCAAAATGCAGACCAGAATGCTGGCGATTGCGCCAACAAGCCGCTGGCGAAACGATTTCCCGCGGGCGACCTGCAAAGGACGCGGGCCGCACTTGGCGCTTGCGCCTTGCGCAGGATTCTGTTGCTTGTTCTTTTGGCGACCTTTGTTTTCCAAACCGAATTTTTTGTTCGAGTTGCCGCGGCTGTTGCCGCAGGCTGCCACTACTTCGAGGCGGACCCAACACTCATCTGTCCGCGAAAACCGACCGTTACTTCATCGGCAGAGTCTGGAATGTCAAGGATCATTGTATTCCCGCCGGGCCATCTGACCATCAGCCTCCGGCTTGTTTTTGCGCCGGCAAGCACCTGGACAAATCCATCTTGGGACCAATAACCCGAACCGGCGTGAATCTCCCGGGCAGGGCCGAACCTGTTGCCCGACCCGAGGCGAAGCACAGCGCCGATTGCACTTGGATTGCCCTGCGGCCCGATGAGCTTCACGCGCAGTCCGGGTCGTGCGCGGACATTGTGAAAAAGCCGGGTTTGATTGCCATTTTGAGTCACCACAAGATCCACCCGCCCGTCGCAATCGTAATCTGCGACCGCACTTCCGCGCTGCTCGCCATAGACCTGAACGCCGCTTTCCTGCCCCGGCACAGGTTGAAAGCCGCCGCGGCCGTCGCCTTTCAGCCACAGGCCGCGGCCGGCGTCGCATCGGGGGACCTTCGGGTGCGTGGCAAAGAAGTTCTGACTCAAGAAAACATCTTCAGCACCGTCGCCATCGAAATCAGCGACACACGCCGCGAACGCGGTGGCGAACTGTGCTTCGGGCGGCAATGGGACGGCATCGAAACGATTTGTCCGATTCAGGAACACAACCGAGGCAAAAGTCGTGGCATGGAGTGCTGCGGCTTTGGCGAAGCCGGCGCCCAACAAATCCT
>JARYMD010000369.1 GCA_029907285.1 Verrucomicrobiota bacterium
AGCAACCCGGCAGGCCGCTCGCGCGGCCGATGAAGGCGGAGCAGTAATTCAAAAGACCATCGAAGGACTCTCTCGGGCGCGCAATTCCATGACGGAAGTGGCCGGAGTCGTGCGCGAAATGGGCAAGCGCGCCACCGAAATTGGCGGAATCGTTGACACAATAACCTTGCTTGCTGAACGGACGAATTTGCTTTCCTTGAATGCTTCGATCGAGGCAGCGCGCGCAGGCGATGCCGGGCGCGGCTTCGCCGTGGTCGCCGAGGAAATCAGGAATCTGGCTGACCGGTCAGCGAAGGCGACCGCTGACATCGCCGCCATCATCAAAGCGCTTCAGAGCGTTGCCCAGGAGGCTGTCTCGGCCTCCGAATCAGGACTCAGAGTTGCCGAGGAAAGCGGGAAGTTCGCCGAAACCGGATCGCTGGCACTCAAGAAGATTCTGGACGGCATCCAAAACACAGCCGGCCTCGTGGTGCAAATCAGCAGGGCCACTGAAGAACAGCTCCAGGCGGGGCAGAATCTTGTTGGAGCTGTGAACGCCACCGCTGCCCAGGCAAAACAGGTTGCCGCTGCAACTGCCGAGCAGACCAAATCTGTGCAGTCTGTGGTCCAAGCCGTGAACCAGGTGCGCAAGATTGCTCAGCAGGTTGCACAGGCAATGAGCGAGCAAGGCCGGGCAGCGCGTGACGTCATACAAGCAGCGCAAAACACCACCGCCCGGGCTGCGGCGGTCCGCAAAGCCACCAGCGAACAAGCGGAAACAACGGCTCAGATTGTGCAAACCGTGGAAAGCGTCCGAAGAAGCGTGGCCAACATCAACCGTGCATTGGCCGAACAAAGCACTGCCAATGAACAGATTGCCCGCGAATCGAGCGGCTTGACCAACAGGATTACCGGTGTTTCAAAGGCTGTGAGCGAACAGGCCTCGGCCGCAAAACAGATCGCTCAGGCCGTCGAAAGCATGCGCAAGCAATCAGACCAAACCGCAAAAGCGCTGTCCGAACAAGCGCGCGCCGCAAGGGAAATCACCACCGCAACAACCACTGTCTCACAAAACGTCGGACAAATCGTCCGCGCAACCAAGGAACAGGTTTCGCACCTTGGCCGGGCTTCAGCCAATTTGACCGAAATCCGTTCTGTCACGGAGCGAAATGCCGCCAGCGTCAAACAGTTGCGGGCTGCAGCAGCTGCTCTCAACGACCAAGCACGCGAATTGAGCGCTGTCATGGATCAGCTCGGCCAATATGCCGGGTGAACAACCGCTGTTGCTGCAGGCACAATTTTTTTGTGTGTGAGGGGACGGAGAATGGATGTCTTTCGATGTCGGCAAATGCGTGTGCCTTGCTGGGCGGAGCAGCTCCCAGCCTTGCGGCGCATGGTGCACCGCCATGTTTGGGCTTTATTCTGGAACCAGCTTGTTGCATAGTTCCACCGAATGACGGACCTTGGCGAGAAGGAGAATCGGATTGGAGTGCTGACCACGGACGTCTCATTGAAGGTGAGGTCATGGGACGATTGGCTTGTAGCCGCCACCGGCCTCAAACCGGAAAGCGTCATCGGCCGGTCATTATCCGAGCTGTTCCCTGAGCTGATCCAGCGGGGATTGATCAGCCGCCTGCTGCGCGTCGTCAACGAGGGAACCCCCGAAGTTTTGGCACCCGCATTTCACGGCTGCTTTATTCCATGCCCCCCAATGCGGCCTTCAGGAAGGTTCGATCGCATGCAGCAAAAGGTCCACATCGCTCCGCTCATGCACGGGGATGCAATTGTGGGCGCAATTGCAACCATCGAAGATGTCACAGAACGTCGTGAACGTGAGCTTGACCTTGCCGAGAACCTTTCCAGCACGGACGAGAATACCAGAGTCTCTGCAGCCAGAGAGCTCGCTGCTGCCGGAACCAGCTCCGTTCCGGACCTGCTTCGTGCGATGGGCGACAGCAGTTGGCGGGTTCGCCGCGCCGTTGCAGATGGCCTTGCAAAAGCCGCTGACAAATCCATCGTGCCTGAGCTCGTCCGAGTGTTGCGCGAACAGCATCAGGACGCCGCGGTGCTCAACAGCGCTCTGAGTGTTCTGGCGGCTTCGAACGTGGACGTCGTCGGGCCGCTGTCCGAGCTTCTCAGCGACCGCGATGCCGCAACCCGCACTTACGCCGCTCTGGCAATGGGGCTTTTGAACGACAAGACTGCCGTGCCTCCGCTGATCCACGCAACCGCCGACCTGGACCCAAATGTCCGATACCATGCCATAGAAGCGCTTGGACAACTCCGCGCAAAGGAAGCTTCGGAAAGGCTCCTCGAAATTGCTGAAACCCGCGATTTTTTCCTGGCTTACCCTGCCATCGACGCGCTGAAAAGCATCGGTGACATCTCCATTGTGCCGCGCCTTGTCCCGCTGCTGGAAGACGACACGCTCTGCACGCCCGTAGCCGAAACATTGGGAGAATTGGGCGATGCCAGAACGGTCCAGCCACTGGTCGCTCTCTTGAACCGGCGCTCAGCGCGAATCGCACCTGTCGTTCATGCTCTGCTCTCAATCCACGACCGATACCAGGTCGTTTACGGCGAGGGCGAGTACGTCGCAAGCATCGTCCGCGAGAACATAACCGAGAATGGCATCGATGCTCTGCTTTCCGAGCTCGATCAGAAACGCGGTGTGGAGATCGGAAGTTTTGTGCGCATCCTGGGCTGGATGGAATCTGAGACTGCAACCCGCAGGCTGGCCTCCCTTCTGGCCCAGCGAGAGGCAAGAGCCGAGGTTGTTGAAGCTCTCGTGCGCCACGGCAAACATGTCACTCACCTGTTGATTGACCAGTTGCAATCGCCTGACGTCGAAGTTCAACATGCCGCCGCTGCCGCTCTGGGGCGCATCGGCGATCCGCAGGCTGTCCCCGCGCTTATCGGCCTTCTCAACTCCACTGAAGAACTCGCAGTAGTGGCCGCCGGGTCTCTCGCACGCATAGGCGACCATCGTGCCTTCGGCAGCTTGATACAGCTTCTCGGGCACCCCTGTTCCCCTGTGCGCCAAGCAGCCATATCCGCCCTCAATTCCCTTGGACATCCCGAACTCGAGCACCGCGTAACAGACCTCCTTCGCAACCCGAACAACCACGTCCGCGAATCTGCCGCATGCATCGCGTGCTACTTCGGCTTCGAAAGCTGCACTGAACAGCTTTTTGAGCTTTGTTCTGATGCCGACGAAAACGTCAGGCGCGCGGCTGTCCAAGGCATAGGCTACCTCGATCACCCGCGCGTCCCCGACATCCTCAGCGAGGTCATTTCCAAAGACTCACCACGCGTCCGTGCCGCAGCGGCTCAAGCACTGGCGAATCTTCCCCCCACACAAGCGGCCGCCCTGCTCATGAGCGCATTGCGCGACCCCGATTTCTGGGTCCGTTATTATGCAGCGCAAGCTCTCGGCCAGCTCGGCGTTCCGGAATCACTCGAGCCTTTGGCCAGCCTCGCTTCAGGCGACCCGGTGCCTCACGTGCGAATCGCCGCCCTCCGTGCGATCGGCCGGATCGGCGGGCAGCGTGCTGTGGCCATCCTGGCCCCTGCAACCCAGTCCGACAATCCCGATATCGCCAGCGCAGCAATCGAGTCGCTCGGACAAGTCGCGCACCCCGATGCCCTGCCACCTTTGCTGGCCGCCCTGAAAGCCCCCGATTTGCGCAAACAAATCGAGGCTGCGCATGCGCTCGGCAAGCACGGCGGCCCAGGCACCGCAGGCGCACTTCAGTGGGCAGCCGCGCTTCACAATGAACCTGAAATCATCAAGGCAGCGCTCGAAGCCCTGGCCCGCCAGGGCACCCCGGAAGCAATATCGGCTCTCATCGCTCTTTGTGTCGATCCGTCGCGGCGCGAAATGGTTGTCTCGGTATTGAGCCAAACAGGCGAAAAAAACATGGACCTTGTCGCCAAAGGATTGGGGCACCCCAAACCCGCCGTCCGCATCGCCATCGTCTCCGCCCTCGCGCGGATGAAGTCGCCGCGTGCCTCCAGACGAATATGCGATGCGCTCGATGACCCGGACAGTTCCGTGCGGTTGGCTGCCATGAGCGCCCTCGCAAGCCTTCGAAGCCTCGAGTCCGAGCGGAGACTTGCGCAGCTTGCTGCGACAGACCCCGACCCGGCGGTCCGCAGGATGGCACGTGAAGCATTCCAAGGCCAAAAACCAACCCGGCCGACAAACCCCGCCCAATGAAATCGGAAGCAATCATGCCCAAACAGTGCTGTCATACCAGGCGCCGCCCATGACACCTCCTCCTGATACAACCAGGCAACCGCTTCGGCTGGCCGGGACGCCGCCCAATCAGGGCGCCTCATCGCCATCGCCTTCATCGGATTGTCTCGGAGGCGGCCTGAGGTTT
>JARYMD010000036.1 GCA_029907285.1 Verrucomicrobiota bacterium
GTCCATCACCTCACATCTCTGCATTGGCTCTTGTACAATCCTTTTCCTGCAGGGGCGGCGGCAGGATGGCTGGCATTGTCTGCTTACCTGTCTTTTTACCCTGCCATTTGGACGTGGGCATGCCTCAGGCTTGTGCCCGGGCCGGCTGCGCCGGGTAGAACGGTGTTTCACCAAGCATCAACCGGTTCAGCAGTTTATCGGTTGGCCGCGCAATTGGTGGAATCCGGCTGGGCGGGGCGCCTCAGATGGTCCATTGCTTGCGCGATACTGTGGGTTGCGCTCGAAATGATTCGAGCGAGGTTTTTGACAGGTTTTCCATGGAACCTGTTGGGTGTATCGCAGCTGCCACTGACAGCGCTCATTCAGATTTCGGCGGTCACAGGTGTCTATGGTTTGTCTTTTCTTGTTTCGTGGGGGTCGGTTTCTCTCTTGTGTGCGGTTGCGAAGCTTGTTGGACAGGTGTCCGGGCCTGTTGACCTTGGACCGGCGGGGCGTCGGCGGTTTGGATCGGCGAGCACAATCGGTCGGCAAAGCAGCGACTTGTTTTTCAGGACTTTCAGGCTGGCGCTGTTGGCGGAGATTGGCTTGCCATTGCTTGCGGTGTTGCTGATAACGTTCGCTGGCGGCGCGCGTCTTGCCCGAAACCAGAGTGAGAGCCGGGAGATCAAGTTGGCTCTTGTGCAGCCGAGCGTCCCGCAACGTCTCGTGTTTGATCTGCGCGAAGCCACCAACCGATTCAACGCGATAATGAAACTGAGCGAATTGGCATTGGCTGCGCGCCCTGACGTGCTGGTTTGGCCGGAGGCGTCGCTCCCCAGCTTTGAAGCCTCGCATTTCCAGATGTTGACCAACATGATCGCCACTCATCGCGTCTGGATGATATTTGGGGCCGACGACATTGTCCCGCGGCGTGACGCCGAACGCGATAACGAATGCGACTTTTTCAACAGCGGGTTCTTGTTTGACAGGCAGGGACGCTACGTGAGCACGTACCGCAAAAGGCACCTTGTGATCTTTGGAGAATATGTGCCTTTGGAGCGATGGTTGCCGTTCATGCGGTATTTGACCCCGGTCGAGGTCAGTTTTACTCCCGGGCCGGGGCCTGTGCGCTTCAATCTCGATGACCTCGACGCCATCACCTCGGTGTTGATATGTTTTGAGGACGTTCTGCCGCACCTTGTCAGAGAATACGTCGAGCCGGACACCGATTTCCTGCTCAATCTTACCAACGACGCATGGTTCGGCGAGAGCGCTGCTCAATGGCAACACGCTTTCAACGCTGCATTCCGCGCCGTCGAGAACGGGTTGCCAATGGTTCGCTGCACAAACAATGGACTAACCTGCTGGATCGATGCTTTTGGGCGGCTTCGCGATGTCGGATTCAGTGCGCGCGATGATGTCTATGGAGCGGGTTTCAAGTTGATTCACGTGCCCTTGCCGCCGGAGGGCAAGCCTCGCGAGCCAACGTTTTACACGCGGCACGGCGACGTGTTCGGCTGGGGATGCGTGCTGCTGGGGACTGTAATGATGACCACTGTTTTGCTCCGGCCCGTTTTTTGCCCGCGTGTTCTGGAGCCTGCGTGATCGTCACCACTATATCGGAGAACTCGCGCGGGCATCGCAAGTTGTGTGACCGTCCATGACGCCTTGCATGAAACCATGGATGACAGACATCGAGTCTGTCACTTTGGCTTGCGTCCTTACCACAAAAGCGCAAGCATCTGTGCATGAAAGAGCACAAACCAGCTTCATTCAAAAAGTTCCATCGTGTTTTGCCCCGCCGTGGTTTTCTGTCCATGGGATTTGTCGCAGGCGCGGCATGCGCAGTTTGCCCGGTCTCATTCGGCGCCGAAAAGAAACGCACAGTGGTGGTTTGGTCAGAAGGCACAGCGCCCAAAGACGTTTACCCCGACGACATCAACGCGGTCATTGCCGAGGGTCTCAAGTCACTGAGCGGATGGGACGTTCGCGTTGCGGGCATTGACCAGCCTGAGCAAGGGTTGCCGAAGGGTTTGCTCGATGCTGCTGACGTGCTGATCTGGTGGGGGCACAAGAGGCACGGCGAGGTAAAAGATGAGCTGGTTGACCGCATCGAACGCCGTGTCAAAGAAGAAGGCATGGGATTCATATCACTCCATTCGTCGCATTTCGCAAAACCTTACAAGCGTCTCATGGGCACTCCGTGCAGTTGGCGCGAGTACAAAGCAGACGGCACTTCTGTTCGAATAATCGTCAAGCTGCCCGACCATCCAATCGCCAAAGGGCTCAAGAATTTTGATCTGCCAAAGATAGAACGCTACGGCGAACCATTCAGAGTTCCCGAGCCCGAAGCTGTTGTGTTGGATGGAATCTACAAGAAGCCCGACGGCACTGAGGAACCCGGGCGCATGGGCATGTGCTGGACGGTTGGCAAAGGGCGCGTCTTCTACTTCACTCCCGGCCACGAGACCTACGACGATTTTTACCGTCCGGAAGTCCGCCTCATAATGCACAATGCCGTGGAATGGGCCGCCCCGAAACGTTAACGCGCATATTCCGCTGCCCGGCGGAGCCGGAACCAAACCAGCCTGAGGGGCGCAGAGGCGGCGACTGCGGCTGTTGATGAGCATTGCGCTGTTGAAAGTTCTTGTCAGTTGGTTGGCAGGGTCGTCTATCTGGTAACGCTCAACTTACAACGCTGAACGTTCAACGTACAACGTTCAACGCACAACGTTCAACGTACAACGTTCAACGTACAACGTTCAACGTACAACGTTCAAAGGTGTCACTGCACAATGACTGCTCAATGCAGGGCTGCCAAAGGCGGGACTGCAAACCGGAGCGGGCGGTTCGATGGATTCGCTTGACCGCGGACGTTGGGAAAACGTAATGTTGTTTTGTGTGGTGCGATGGACGCATCGAGTTGCCGCGGGAGTCCTCAGGCTGGCGACCCGGAAGGGAGGATGGGCGTATGCTGGTTTGCTCCGTCTGGCGACTCCCAGCCATTGCGTTCCATCGTCCATGTCAGGCAAACAACCCATGTGGAGTCTGGACATATGAAATCATATCGGACTGTTAACCTTCGAACATCCAACCGGATCGCCGCTCTGGCATGCGCGGCTGCGTTTGTCGGTCTGGCCGCAATTACGCATGCATTGCCCATCATTACCGCTGTTGAGGAAATTGGCGGGGATACTGACCGGCCAAGCGCAAAATTCACCGGCCAGATGTTCAGCATCGAAAACCCATTCGGAACGGTGCTGGTTGCGAATTACACCGTTCCCCTGTTTGGAGAAGACGCCAAAGTGATGACAGACCGCACGCACGAGTACAACTCGATTAGTGCGTCGCTTCCCTTGCCGTCTTACCTTGTCGGTGGCGAATACATCATGATCGCGAACAACAACAGGGACAACAACCCGTTCCAGCTCAATATCACTGTTTCGGAGCCGTGTTTTGTGTACCTGTTGATTGACAACCGGCGGAGCGACGGTGCAAACGCAGACCCACCGTTTGCGCCTTATGGCGACCCTGAATACTGGCCTGACATGATGTGGGTTGCTGCCGAGGGATTCGCCCCCGTGAAGACTGGACTGAACCGCGCAGCCAATCCGGATTGGCCAGATGAAATCGGAATCGACGAAAACGCAGATGGCAGCATCAACCAGTACTCGTCTGTTTATTTCAAATCGGTCGAAGCCGGCACCTTTTCCATTTATGAGTTTGGTGAAGGCGGCCGCAACATGTACGGCGTTGTTGTGAAAGGGCTGCCAACGTCTGTTAACAATCCACCGGCCATCAGTGACATCAAGCCTGCCAACAACACACTGTTTTACAATCCGGCGGGCGGCCTGAGTTTCAAGGCCGCAACTGTTGCTCCGAATCGATTGGACCCCCAGAACATCAAGGTCACATTGAACGGCATCGACGTTTCGGCGCAATTGGCAATCGGTGGAACGTCAACTGAACGCACTGTTTCGTTCACGGGGCTCGGCAGGAACTTATCCTACTTGGCCAACATATCTGTCTCGGACCAGGCTGGCCGGACCTCGACCGTGGACATTCGGTTCGACACTTTTGTTTCCGCAGGCGTGGTGGTGGTCGAGGCTGAGGATTACAATTATGACAACGGCAAGTTCCTTGCGGTGCCGGCCCCGGCCGGGTACGACGGGTTGGCGGGCACGCCGGATGTGGATTATCACGACGGCAGCGCCACAACCGCCGGCGCATATCGCAGTAGCGACTTTGTTTCATTGGGTGCATCCGCCGATGTTCCGCGAGAGCCATTCATCAGCACAGGGGCAACAGATTACCAGGTCACCGGGTTCCGCAGTGGCGACTGGATGAATTACACACGCAACGTCAATTCGAACACCTACAACGTGTTCTTGCGTGTTGCAAACGGCAGCCCGCAGACGATACGGATGGATCAAATAGTCGGCGATGCTGCTGTTCCGGCCCAGACATTGCTGCCGCTCGGTTGCTTCAACGTGCCCAGCCTTGCCGCCTACAGTTATGTGCCTCTCACAGATGTGGCTGGCAACCCTGTTGCGGTTTTTTTCTCGGGGACAACGACTCTGAGGCTGACAGCGGGTGCATCCGCCAATCCGAATTCGCAGCTCAACTACATAATGCTTGTCCCAGCACCTGAAACTCGCCCGCCGCACGTGAGCAACGTATCGCCGGCTGACAAAGCATTTGATGTTCCGCTGGACGCCATTGTGGAAGCGGCCATCATCAACGGATCAACCACGGTCGCCCCTCAAGATGTTAAGCTGGCATTCAACGGTGCGGATGTCTCAGGTGCAGCCACGGTGACGCCACTCGGCGGTGGTCTGTCGGTTCGATACGACCCGCCCGGATCGCTCGCGTTGAACACGCAGTATCAGGCACGATTGTCGTTCACGGACAGTCAGGGCGCGTCTTTCGCGGTTGATTGGGTGTTTAGCACCAAACCGTTCGCTCAGGTCATCACAAGCGTGGTTGAAAATGGAGGGGACGATTCCGAGAACACTCCGGCCCAATTCACCGGCCAAACAATCAATCACCCGAATTTGGGTGCTATTACGGTGGCATCGTTCCGCGAAGATGTTCCTGCATACCGGGATCGCGTGCACCAATGGAACGGCGCAACTCCGACTCTCCCGATCCCGTCATACCTTCTCGGCGGCGATTACATAATGATACGGAACGACAACCGCGACAACTATCCGTTTCAACTGGATGTGACGCTGGCCGAGCCTGCTTTGGTTTATGTGCTGGTTGACAACCGTCTTAACGACGGTGACTCTACCAGCCCGCCCGATTTCAGCACCGGCCTGATGAGCTGGTTGATTGACGAAGGGTGGCAGCCAATGCGCACCGGTTACAACCGGCTCGGGTTCAGACATCTGCCGGATGAAGTTGGCGTCGATGAAGGCGGCGAAGGTGTCGGCCCCGGTGCCGGCATAGACAATTATTCGTCGGTCTATGTGAAACGGTTCCCGGCAGGCAATGTGACGCTCTATCAGGCAGACAATTCAGGCCGGAACATGTACGGCGTTGTGGTTCGTGCTGTGGCGACGCAGGCGTTTGCGCCGGAAGTGGCGATCACGAGCCCGGCCGCGGGAACGAAGTTCCCGTCAACGCCGACAACAATTCAAATCACAGCCAGCGCGTCGGTCGAAAACAGCACGATCACCAAAGTCGAGTTTTTTGAGGGTGCTGACAACAAGATAGGCGAGGTCGCTGCTGCGCCGTACAGCGTTGCATGGAACAATGTGATGGCTGGCCGATATCGCCTCACTGCCAAGGCCACTGCTGCCAACGGACAGGTTGCAGTTTCCGACCCGGTCGAGATCATGGTCGGAACGGTTATCTGTGTTAACTTCCAGGACATGACTGCCGATCCGCCGGAAGGTTATCTTCCTGATTACGGGGACATTTTTGCTGATCGTGGCAACGGTTACAGCTACGGCTGGGATGACGATAACACGGCAAACGCCCGGAACAGAAACAACTGGCGGTCCCCCGATGAATGCTACGACACGCTTAACCACATGCAAAAGGCGCTGCCAGCCGGGCGCGTTTGGGAGATTGAAGTGCCCAACGGCCGGTATCGTGTACATATCGTGTCAGGCGATGCGACGGCCACCGACAGCGTGTACGACGTCCAGGTCGAAGGCGTGACAGTTGTCAGCGGCACGCCGAGCCCAACCCGTCTTTGGGTGGAGGGGACGGCCATTGTGAGCGTCACCGACGGCCGCCTCACGGTGAGCAACGGACCAACTGCGGCGAACAATAAAATTTGCTACATCGATATTGCCACGCCCGCAGGCGAAGTTGAACCGCCCAAGTTTGGGCCTGTGAGCGTCAGCGACGGCAAAGTGACGATCACATGGACAGGCGTTGGCAAACTTCAGGAAACGTCGGATTTGCCCGGTGGTTGGGTTGACGTTCCCGGCAATCCACAGGGCAGTTACGTGGTGACACCCACGGAACCGCGCAAGTTCTATCGTCTGCTGGCCCAGTAACAGGCCGAAGGCGGGCTGGAGCCGGTCTGGTCATCTGATGAGTGTGGCGAGGCGCGTGTTACGCGCGCCTCGCCAAAGCGCCTCCGAAACAGGGATTCAGCCCGCATATTTCCCAGCCCGGCGTAGCTGCAACCAGAGTCGCCTGAAGGGCAGAGACTCGGCGCCTGCGACCGTCGATGAGCGCTGTGCCGTTGAACGCTGTGCCGTTGAACGTTGAACGTTGTGAGTTGAACGTTGCACTTTGAACGTTCCTGTCAGTTGAGCGATTTGGTCGTCTGTTGGGCAGAGCCAAGGCCCGTAGGGCCGACATATTTGTAGCGGGGCGGACAGAAAAAACGGACAAGCTCCGTAGGAGCGGCATCGCACTCAACGCGCATGCATAGCGTTGCCGGGTCGGCGGCGGGTTTGAGGTCGCCCCTACGGGGCTGGGTATGAACTGCCCGGGGCAGCTGGATTCAAGCAGCGCGGGTTGTGATACGCAGGAGAGCATTTTGTTGTTGGTCTGACTGCGGGTTGCCCGGCCCGCATGTTTAGGGCTCGCTTGAAGGCAGTTGGCTTGCGAGCTGGCAGATACACAGCCGCTGAGGTCTTAAGAGAGTCGGATTTAGAGTCGGCATACAAAACCGAGAAGAAACCCGCAGCGAGATATTGGTGCCGCAGTGGTAATTGTACACAATAGCTAATGATCACCTCGAAAGTGAGCTTATGTCATCTTCTTCGAGATCATGGACGGTGAGGCTGGGGCGCAGCACGGTCAGAAGCTGAGCAACATCTGCCAGATATACATTGCACCGTAAGAATCGATTTCTTCCCAAACGCGCCGCACGAGGTCTGGGTCGCCTGTGACAGGCGGCAATTCCTTTATTTTTTCCTCCCACGGATAACAGACGCCCGGCCGTTTTCCGGGCTGCGGGCGGCCGGCCATGCCAACGACCTGTTTGCGCGAAGAAACCGAGTCGGGCAATTCGGCTGGCGGTGTGGGAGTGGGCGTCGGAGCGTTTGGATACACGCCATGTTCGCGGAACGTGTCGGTCATCGCGCGCAGGTTCTCGATGCGTGTGTCATTTTGCATTATGGCGCTGGCATCGGCGATGTAACCGCCATCGGCCGCCACCTCGCGAATGACCCTGAGGCAGAACTCGCGAACCTCTTCCGGTTTGCCGATGCTGAGCAGTGTGTTTGGTATTCCACCGCTGATGGCGAACTTGTCATGGAGTCTGCGATGGACCTCGAAAACGTCGTCGTTATCACAGTGAAAGACGATGCTGCGATCGGGCAGTTCACGGAATGTGTCGAAGTGGTGCTTCCATTTTCCCTCGGCGTAAAAGAGTGTTTGGTGGCCGTTTTTCCAAAACTCCTCGATGATTGGTTTGAGCGTTGGCCAGAAGTGCGACTTGAAATGTTCCGGGTTTATGAACGGGACGCATCCGCGGTGCATCCAGAAGCCGATTGGGACAAGTTTGTTGGGGTCGGCCGTCGTCAGGCCCACGTGGCACAGGTGTGGCATCAACGCTTCACAAGCCTGCAGGACCTTTTTCGGCTGGGTGTGAAGGTCCATGACCAACCCGACGTAACCACGGAGTTTGTCGGCAATAATGTCCAGTGGCGCTTTGAAGATGCCTGAAATCGCCGACACGCTTCCGCATTCGGCGCGAAGGCGCTGAATCTGCGGACCGAACGCGTAGAAGTACTCGAGCATTGCCATGGCACTTCTGACGAGTGCGAGGCTGTGACGATACGTTGCTGGTTTGCCGGGCGCGCTGATCTCTGTTGACACGCGCGGCAGCCACACATTGTAGAGAAACTCATTTGGGTCGCGGATCAACTCATCGTATTCGTCTGCTTTCATGAAAGCGTTCTCTTCCGAGGGCTCGATGTAATTGAATCCGACGTCATGTGGGATTTGAATGCCGGGCACGGCGTAATAACGGAGACCGACAGCAAGCGCCAGGCCCATGTTCACATAAACCATGTTCGGGACGACTGCATCCCAGCCAAACTCGCGTGCGCATTTGACGGCTGCCTCGAAGGCGCGCCTGTAATCAACGGCGACATCCTGACACGTATAACCGGCAAGGGTACAGGTTGCTTCCGCAACAAACGGACGGATCGGGATGCGATCGGGTTTCTCATTCCGCATTGCGGTGACGTAGCGATTCAGTCGCTCCTGATATAGCTGCTCGGTGTTCATGTGTTGATCGTTCTTGAGTATTGATTTCTTGTGGAATTGGGCGGTGGTTTTCAACGCTCGGCCCGGCTGTTCAAGAACTCGCGTGTCTTGTGCGCGGAATAGACCGCCACAAGATAATCAATGCTGAATTCCTCGCCTGTCTTGTATTGCAGCGGGATGTTTTGAAGGTCCTGGGTGGCTGACACATACGCGAATCCGTCGAGCATTGTGAAAAACTTCGGCGTGCCTGCATTTTGCCGCCGGGCGAACACGGCGACCATGATTTCCTTCCCATCCAGAGTATTCGAAGTTGCGGTCCATAATGCAGGTGTGACGTCACCCTTTTGTTCCACCGAATACGGAATGCCGCCCGAATTCTGGTGGCGCGCGACGCGGTCCCACGTCCGCGGGAACCGCAATCCAAGCCCATGGTACGCCGAGCCGGAGAGCACGGCTTTCTCCACAGACGTGCCAACCCGGAAACTGCCCTGCCAGCGGACCGCGACTTCCTGGTCCAGCTCGTTCACTGTGAGAGTCAGCGTGCGTCTTTCGATCAGAAGTGCGGCTTTGGCTGTGTTTGTGGCCCACCGGTCCTTGTTGTGCACCCAATGAAGTGTCTGGGCGAACCACACCGATGGCACAGGCGCGTCAGTTGTTCCGCAGGCCGGTGTACCGAACGGTTTTTCGACGCCGGGGTCCCTGGCTTCCTCCCAAAAATTGATTCCATTGACGGTGATTGCATACATCAGCCCGTGGTGATGCAGATGATCGGGTGGGGCGTCCAAGAGAACGTTTTCGCCCGAAAGGCTGTAGAGCTCCTTGACATAGGGCTTGAACTGGTTGGTGGCAAAAACGTAAAGCATGACGCGGCGACCCTTGTAAGTGACTTCAAACCGGCCAGAGTCCGCGTCGAGCGAGTATTGCAGATCAGCGGCTGCCGCACCGGGCAAAATGCCGCTGAAAAACAATGTCGGCCCCAGAAAAAGACCGGTGAGCAATAAACGAAATCGCAGTGCTGTGCCTCGACGACTTAGAACTGATGTGCTGGTGTTACTTCTCATGTTGATTCTGATGGTCCTGCAATTCTGACACGCAGATTCCGCGCCGTGGGACCTGCCGATGCCACCGCACCGGGCGGCTCAATCGCGGCAACTATTCGACCATTGGCGCGCAACCGGGTCAACATCATATCGCAGCGCGTGCGCACGGCCGCAAGTGCGGGTTGTTCGCGTGGTACGTGATGGGTGATGCGTAAATAGAGTGCCAGGCACGAAGTCCGGAGTTCCATGCGGAAGACCGGTGCCTGTTTTGACGTTGTGCGTTGAGCGTTATCGACAGGGCCGCCTGACCGGACCACAGACTGGGAACGTTCAACATGCAACGAGTGGGCTACATGCGCTGTAACACGAACTCGACGAGATCGTTCAGCCGCAGCCGGACTGTTGCCGACAAACCGGCAGTGGGCACGAAGTTTTCCCCGGCCATTCCGAAGACAGTCACGCGTTTGGGGAGCACTCCGAGCTGTTCTGCCAAAGCGAGGCCTTCGGTTACTGAGAATGAATGTGTATTTCGGCAGAGTGACTGGTCGATTGCTGAACGCATGGCCGGGTATGGCCATGCGGAGATGGCGCCCGGAGGGAAGGTTGGAGTTGGCTTGACAGCATCGATGATTACCAGGACATCAATCCCTTTGCATAATGCTGCGATGTTTGAACCGCCTGTGGTGTCGCTGACCACATCGACAGTGCGAGGCAATCGCGAGCGCAAGATTAGCGCTGCCTCGAGTCCGAGCGCGTCATCTCCTGCGCCAGCGGTGCCAACTCCAATTACGCGGATTCTCTGAGCTGACATTGAAAAACTCAGCCCGGAAGCCTCACCGGCTCACCGGCCCAAGAAACCCAAGGCGGAAACCCAGGGCGTCTTCCAGGTGAGATTGCCGGGCTAGGCCCTGTCCACGGTCAGTTTCAAGAAATGCGTGGCGCAAGAAATGCATGGGTCGTAGTTTCTGATCAATTGCTCGCATTTGAGGGTCATTTCCTCCTGGGGCAGCGCGAGCAGTCTTGGCGCATAGGCGGCGAGGTCGGCCTCGATCTGCGGTTGGTTTTGTGCCGTGGGGGGGACGATTGTTGCCGACCTGACGAGTCCGTCGGCTCCGATTTCGTATCTGTGGTAGAGGATGCCTCGTGGAGCTTCGGTGCAACCGTGGCCGACGCCTTCGCGGACCTTGATTTCGACCGCCGGTTCGGTTGGGGGTTCGTACGCGTTTATCAATTCGAGCGCGTGATCGAGCGCGTACAATGTTTCGAATCCGCGCGCGAGAAGGCTCTTGAACTGGTTGTGGCATGGGACAGTGAACTTGATTTCGTCGGCCAACTTTTTGATGGCGGGCGGGTAAAGGCCCCAGTTCAAATTCAGTCGTGCGAGAGGGCCGACGAGATAAGTTCCGCCATTTCTGAGCCGCCCTTGGAGTGCGGTCGAGTGTGGCACTTGTACCTCCTCGAAGTGATCGGGGAACTGGCTGATGGGGATTTCGAGGCCGCGGCTGGTGGCGATTGCGCCGTCGAGCATTGCCACTTCTCCCGGGTGCCGGAGCGCCACGCAGTCGTAATCCATTTCAAGGTCAGGGTAGCTTAGCGAAGCCAGAAAGCGAACGGCATCTGCTGCGAAGGTGCGGCATGCGCTCAACTCTTCGCCGAGGGCGTCGAGTTCAGCGCGGTCAGGGACACGGTGGAACCCGCCTACGCGGACGTTGATTGGATGGACCTCGCGGCCGCCGAGGAGGCGGACGATTTCGTTGCCGGCCTTTTTCAATCGCAGTGCGCCGACGACGAGGTCCTTATGGTCCGCCGCCATGCTGATTGCTGATTCGTACCCGAGGAAATCGGGCAGATGAAGAAAGAACATGTGGAGCACGTGCGATTCGATCCATTCTCCGCAGTAGAGCAATCGGCGCAGCAGCCGCAGTGGGCCGTCAACTTTTACGTTCATTGCGGCTTCGATTGCGGTGCAGGAGCTCATTTGGTATGCGACCGGGCAGATGCCGCAAATTCGCGCGGTGATGTCGGGCACCTCTTCGAACGACCGGCCTCTGAGGAACGCTTCGAAGAACCGCGGCGGCTCGAATATTCCGAACCTGATGTCTGTGACGCGGTTTCCCTGGATTTTGAGATGGAGAGAGCCCTCGCCTTCGACACGGGCGAGGTTGTGAACTTCAATCACTCGCATCTCAGGGTTGGATGCATTGCTCATAGTCATCGCTCGAGGTCTTGAAAGGTTCGAGGTACCCGTTGAAGCTGCGCAGCATTCGGACCATTGCGGGTCGTGAAACATTACGCTCTTCTTGGAAGAACCGTCCGAGTGCGGCGATGTTTGGCGTTTCAGCCGGGCCGAAGCAGCCGTAACAACCGCGGTTGAACTTGGGGCAAAGAGCGCCGCAACCGGCCTGTGTGATTGGGCCGAGGCACGGGGTTTTGCGTGCGACCATGACGCACGGTATTCCGGCGCGCTTGCATTCGATGCAGAGGCTGTAAGTTGGAAGATGAGGGCGTCTTTGTGCGAGGAGAGCGCTTAACACTTCGACAAGCTGGCGTTTGTTGACGGGGCATCCGCGCAACTCAAAATCGATATAGACATAACCAGCGATTGGGGAGGCGACGTCGAGGGTTGCGATCCATTCCGGGCGCGGATAAATCCTTTTCTTGTACGCATCGATGTCTGCCCAATTGCGCAGCGCCTGGATGCCGCCTGCGGTTGCGCATGCGCCTATTGAGACCAGCACCTTGCAATCTTTCCTTGCCTGGCGGATCAGGCGTTCCTCGGCCGGGGTTGAGATTGAACCTTCGACAAGGCCAATGTCGTAAGGCCCGGGCAGGGCTTGTCTGCGGGCTTCGAGGAAATAGGCGATTTCAATCTCGCCGGCAAGTTCAAGCAGCTCGTCTTCGAGTTCAAGAATTTGAAGCTGGCAACCGTCACACGAGCTGAACTTGTACACTGCCAGCCGCGGTTTTTGGCTCAATGGCCCCGGGATGTTCATATCAGATTTCCTCTTTTCCGAAGACTTCCCGAATGCTTTCGTATGAGAAGACCGGGCCGTCTTTGCACACGAATTTCGGGCCGTATTGGCAGTGGCCGCAGCGGCCGACTCCGCATCGCATGTTGCGTTCGAGACTTATGAAGAGCTGGTCAGGTGCGACACGCAGCCTGAGAAGCTGCCATGTGACGTGCCTGTTCATCATGCGCGGTCCGCAAACCATTACAGAAGTGCGGTCAGGCCTGATGCGAAGTCGTTTTATAAGGTCGGTCACAACCCCCACCGGTCCGTCCCATTGTGCGATCGAGTAGTCCACGGACACCAGCAAATCCATTTGACCGTCGTCGCGCCATGCGGCCAGCTCTTTCTGGTAAAGGAGGTCGGAAGGCGACCTTCCGCCGTACATCAGCACCACGCGGCCGAACTGACCGCGGTTGGCAAGAATGGCGTAGATCAGAGGCCTGATTGGTGCGAGCCCGATTCCGCCTGCGACCATGAGGATGTCACGGCCGCTGCAGCGCGATATTGGCCATCCATGCCCAAAGGGTCCTCGGAGACCGAGTTTGTCACCGACCTTCATTCGTGCGATTGCGCGGGTGACACTTCCGACGTGCCGGATTGTGTGAGCGAGGTATTCGTTGTGGGCCGGGTCGCTGCTGATCGAGATTGCGGCTTCGCCGACTCCGAAGACATAGACCATGTTGAACTGGCCGGGCTCGAATCGGTATGCGCTGCGCATGGCGGGGTCGTCTATTTGCAGCATGTAGGTGCGAGTGTTTGAACTTTCCTCCTGGATGTCCACGATCGTTGCGGTTACCGGCACCATCGGGCGCGAGTCGTGGCATACAACTGATGCGCGATCCTGGACTGCTATCATGACGGCATGGCTTGTTGTTGTGGTGTGAGTGGAACTGCGCGCGGCGGTGCAGTTTCCCTGAACCCTGCGGCTTCGGCGGTGATGTCGATTCCGACCGGGCACCATGTGATGCAGCGGCCGCAGCCGACGCAGCCACTGGTTCCGAATTGGTCGTGCCACCACGCGAGTTTGTGCGTCATCCATTGCCTGTAGCGGGAGGAAATCTCGTACCTGACGCTTGTTGCGCCAAGATAGCTGAACTCGAGGGTGAAGCACGAATCCCAGTAGCGCCATCTCTCCGCCTTTCGGCATTTCAAATCTGTGCTGTCAACGACGTTGTAGCAAAAACAAGTGGGGCAGACCATGGTGCAATTCCCGCATGCAAGACAGCGCGAAGCGATTGTCTGCCAGCGTGGGCTCTCGATACTCTTGCGAAGAAGCTCCGGCAAACCTTCAGTTTCGAGGTGCCGGCCCATTCGTTCCGACGCTCGTTCGAGGAGCAATCTGAACAGCTCCTTTTCAGCCGCTGTGGCTGGGCGTGATGTCAACTGCTTGAACAATGCGGCGCCGCGCTCGCTGCCGACCTCGACGCCGAATTCCTCGCCCAGTTCAGTGAGGCAGAGGTCGAACGACCGTGTGACGCGCGGTCCGGTGTTCATCGAAACGCAGAAACATGTGCCGCCGGGCTCGATGCAGTTCACGGCCAGAACAAACATCTTATCCCGCGCCTGACGATAGAATGGATCGAGCAATTCCGAGCCGATAACCTTGTCAAGAATACCAATGGCGGCTATCTCACATGCGCGAACGCCGACAAAAGCGTATGCAGGGGGAGGGCTGCGGAGGTCATCGATGTCGAACGGCGTCTTAGGTCCGGCCTGTCGGCTGGCGCCGAAAACGCGTCGTTTCGGAGGAAACAAAAAGCGCTTCCACGAGTCTGCACCGTGAACAAATCCAAAACAACGCGGGGTTTCGCTCTTTACCAGCTCATACGAGCCGGGGGCCTGCCGGTCAGAATACCCAATGGGAAGGTCGGCCAGTGAACGGATTTCTGAGTATTGGATTACTCCGTCCCTGCGAGTTGGGCCTATCAAGGTGTATGCGTTGTCGCGCAGAAGACCAAAAACCCGATCCAGTTCAGGTCGCCGGACGATGTGCAGCGGTAGCTTGTCCATCTTGCCCCTGCCCTTTCTATCAGGGCTTGTTCAAAACCGTTGTGAATAGGTTGTGGCAACTTGCTGCACTCCGTCAATGATTGTTTTCGTGGTGTGGCTGACTGTGGTTGTTGTTTCTGAACAATGGTGCTCAGTGGGACCATGGCGAAACTGAACAAGCAATGATATTCTCTACTGTGTGTCAGGAGCCGTGTTGCCGAGACTGGCTGCGGCGGTGGTCGATCCATTTTTTCAGCTCCACGGCGAGGAACACAACCAAGCCGACGGCGAGAATCTCCAACCATGCACGCAGGCTAATGGGCGCACTGTGGAACAGCTTGTTCATGAACGGGGCGTATGTGAACAAGAGCTGCGCGGCGATCATCGAACCTGCTCCGAGCAACACCCACGGATTTGAAAACAATCCGAGCGAGAAAAACGGGCGGGTCAGCGATCGGCAATTGAACAGATAGAACAGTTCGACCATCACGATGACATTAACCACGACCGTTCTGGCTTCTGCCAGCGGGGTGCCGTGTTTCTCTTCCAGTTCGAACAGCGCGAATCCGCCGAGCACCATGATTGCCGAGACGAGTATGATTCTCAGGATCAGCCGCGGGGTGAGAATTGGCTGTGAAGGTTCCCTTGGCGGGCGGGACATGAGTCCCGGCTCTTTTGGCTCGAACACGAGCATCAATCCCAACAACAACGCGGTGGTCATGTTCACCCACAGCAACTGAACAGGCAGAATAGGCAGTGCGGTTCCGACAAGAATTGAGGCAAGGATGATGAGCCCTTCGCCGCCGTTGGTCGGAAGGGTCCATGCGATGAATTTTGTCAGGTTGTCAAAGACATTGCGTCCTTCTTCGACGGCCGCTTCAATCGAGGCGAAGTTGTCATCGGTCAGGATCATGTCTGCTGCGCCTTTGGCGACGTCTGTGCCGGTGATTCCCATGGCGACTCCGATGTCGGCTTGTTTGAGAGCCGGGGCATCGTTGACTCCGTCGCCGGTCATGGCGACGATGTGACCGCGTTTTTGTAGGGCTTGAACGAGGCAGAGTTTTTGTTCCGGGGCAACTCGCGCGAAGACAGCGGACCGTTCAGCGACTTCGGGAAGTTTGTCATCGTGGACCTTCTCCAACTCGCGTCCCGTGACAGCGACGAGTTCCTGTTCTGCGCCAGCACCGCCATGCAAGCCGAGTTGCTTTGCAATAGCAACAGCGGTGCCTTTGTGGTCGCCGGTGATCATTTTCACTTGAATGCCGGCGTTATGGCACTGTGCCACTGCGCGGATTGCCTCGGCGCGGGGCGGGTCGATCATGCCCTGCAAGCCCAGCAGGGTGAGACCGCCATTGAGATCGCTGTGGTCTAGTTTGGTGTGGGTGGCTGGCACGCGGCGTGACGCAAAGGCGAGCACTCGCAATCCCTGGTGGGCCAGCTCATCGACAGCAAGCAGAATTGTCCGAGGGTCAATTGCGGTCAAATTGCCCTCTGCATCGATCATTTGTGTGCATCGTTCGAGCAGTTTTTCGACCGAACCCTTCACGTAGATGACGTTTTCGTTGGGCGCGCGGTGAAGGGTGGCCATGTACATGTGCTCTGACTCGAACGGGATCACATCCAAGCGTGGCAGGGACTGTTCGGCATCGTGTCTTTCGATCTGCGCTTTCTTGGCGGCGACGATGAGTGCTGCTTCGGTCGGGTCGCCTTCGACATGGAGGCGACCATCTTTGCGGGTTAATTGGGAGTCGTTGCACAGGAGCCCGGCCAGCAGAGTCTCGCGGAGCGCGATGTTTCTGGTGACATCGATCTTAATTCCATCGATTTGAATTTCGCCGTGCGGTTCATAACCTGCGCCTGTGACTTCGAACACTTTGCCGGAGGCGAATATGCGGCTGACGGTCATCTGGTTCTCTGTCAGGGTTCCTGTCTTGTCAGAGCAAATCACAGTTGTGCTTCCGAGGGTTTCGACGGCTGGCATTTTTCGGATGATGGCGTTTCGTTTGGCCATTCTTGCGACTCCGATTGCGAGTGTGATGGTTACAGCGGCGGGCAATCCTTCCGGGATTGCTCCCACAGCGAGGGCGACTGCGATCATGAACATTTCACCTGCTGTTTCGCCGCGGGCCGCCCCGATGGCGAACGCCAGCGCAGCAAGGCCGAGTATCACGTAAAGGAGCAATCGGCTGAACTCGGCGATTTTCCTTGTGAGCGGCGTCGAGATATCAACCGCCTCGGAAATCATCCTGGCTATGCGCCCCATTTCGGTGCGATCACCCGTGCTTACGACGACGCCTTCGCCCTGGCCATAGGTGACGAGGGTGCCCGCGAACGCAAGATTTATCCGGTCGCCCAAACTGGTGTCCTCGGGCAATGGATCGGCCTTTTTTTCCACAGGCACCGATTCGCCCGTAAGAGCGGCTTCTTCGACCTGCAGATTGCGGATTTGGAAAAGCCGCAAATCTGCCGGCACGCTGTCTCCGGACTGCAATAGCACGATATCCCCTGGCACGAGTTCAGACGACGGCACTCGTTGTTTTCGGCCGTCGCGTCTGACGGTGGCTTCGGTGCGGACCATGTTTGCAAGCGCTTCGATGGCTTTTTCGGCTTTTGATTCCTGAATGAAACCGACGATTGCATTGATAAATACGACACCGAAGATCACGGATGCGTCCGCCCATTCGCCCAATGCGGCGGAGACGACCGCTGCAGCCAACAGTATGTACACAAGAGCCTGGTTGAACTGCTGAAGAAAACGCATCCACGCCGGCGTTCGACGCCGCGTAGTCATCTGGTTCAGGCCGTATTCCGCCTGGCGGCGCTTGATTTCCTCCGATGAAAGGCCGCGTTCCGGATCGGTCTTGAGCAACTGCGCCACTTCGATTGGGGGCAATGTGTGCAATGCTGCGGTTGCCGGCCCGTTGCCGACATTAGAGGATTTCATGTGTTTTTCTTTTTCCATGGGCAAGACAGTGTGAAATCTGCACTGAGACTCCAAAATGTCAAAGCCCTTGTCGTGGGGCTTCACCCCACGCTGGTATGGACCGCGCCGTTGGCGCTTCGATGACCGACCAAGACAACCGC
>JARYMD010000370.1 GCA_029907285.1 Verrucomicrobiota bacterium
TTCACCTGGACGATGCACTCCTTGCATGCGCCCGAGCGGTTGCAGGAGCTGGCGATCTCGTAGGGACCCTGGGCTGATCGGTCCGCGACGCAGAACAGCGACTCGCCGAGCTGGCAGCGCGGTTCGGTTTCCGCAAACCTTACAAAACGGTCATCGGAGGGCGCGAACGACAGGACTCGGTATGGAATGGCATCGAAGCTCTTGATCCGAGCTGCGAAATCGTCGCTATTCACGACGGCGCAAGAGCTGGTGTGGACGTCGAGTTGATTGGCGATACCGTTGAAGCTGCGCGCGCATGCGGCGCTGCTGTGGCAGCGCAGAGAATGGTGGATACCGTGAAGCTCTCCAAGGACGGTGTTTGGATTGCCGAGCACCTCGACCGGTCGAGGTTTTGGACGGTCCAAACCCCGCAGACTTTTCGAGTCGATGTGATTCGGCGGGCTCTGGGCGAGGTGCGCAAACAAGGGTTGACAGTTACCGACGACACTGCGGCTTGCGGATTGATTGGGCAAGCGGTGCGGCTGGTTGAAAGCAAACGGCCAAATCCCAAGTTAACCACACCGACAGACCTCGCTTATCTCGAGGTGCTCCTGCAAGACTGCTCCATCGAGCGGGAAAGGCCATAGAATACGAAGGCGTTGTGCGAGTCCGTGCCGGGCAGATTGCTCATGCCAAACCGGACAGACAAATCACGCCAACGTTCAAGTCTCGCCGGCCGAGGGAACACATCCAAACCGTCATTCCGGTGAGATGTCCAGACTAACCAGCCGTGTGCAAGGCGCTTGCGGTTTCACGTATCAACTCCCATGCGCGTTGGACGTGACTGCGTTCGGTATGCGTTTGCCCGACGCAGAACCGCAATGTGTACCGATCCGTAAGCCGCGTGTGTGTCAGATACACACGCCCGGTCTCGTTGATCGCGTGCACAAGACGCTGATTGAAGTCATCACCTGCACGGTGCCGGAAACAAACAAGGTTGAGCGGCGGCGGAACGACCAGCTCGAAGGTCGGGTCAGACCGCACCCATTGGGCAAACTCGCTCGCCCATTGAATGTGTTTGCGCACATGATGACGAAGGCCATCGACACCGTAATGCCTGATGACAAACCAGAGTTTCAGCGCGCGAAACCTGCGGCCCAAGGGGACCTGCCAGTCGCGGTAATCCGTCACCGCGCCTGATAACGAAGCCGGGTTGCGCAGATACTCCGGCATAATGGTCAACGCCCGAATCAGGGCAGTTCGATCCGCGACGAAAAAGCAGTCGCAATCGAAGTTGGTGAACATCCATTTGTGCGGGTTGAAGCAGTAACTGTCCGCAAACTCAAGTCCGGCGTGTGTCCAGCGGTATTCAGGACATATGGCAGCAGTGCCGGCCATGGCGCCGTCCACGTGCAGCCAGACGTTGGCGTCACGGCAAATCCGGCCGATCTCAGGCAGTGGATCGATTGCATTGGAAGAGGTCGTGCCCACTGTGGCGCACACGAAGCATGGAGTAAGACCGGATTCCTTGTCGCGCCGGATTGCGTCGGCCAGCGCTTCCGGGCGCATGGCGTATCTGTCGTCCACGTCAATGATCCGCAGGTTGTCGCGGCCGAGTCCGGCGATGCCGACAGCTTTTTCGATTGATGAATGCGCCTGGCTGGACGCATAAGCGGTCAATCCCTCGGTCAAACCCGCGCGGGTGCATTTGAAATCGGTTGCGCGCTCGCGCGCCGCCAACAGCGCACAAAGTGCCGCGCTCGATGCGCTGTCCTGTATGACGCCGCCACCCGGGCCAGTTGACTTGAATTTCTCTGGCAATTCGAGCATGTCAACGACCCAGTCAAGCACGTGGGTTTCCAGCTCAGTGCAAGCCGGGCTGGTGGCCCAAAGCATGCCTTGAACGCCAAGCCCGGCCGAAAGCAATTCGCCGAGGATCGCCGGTCCGGAGACATTGGCTGGGAAAAAAGCGAAGAAATTGGGCGATTGCCAGTGCGTGATGCCCGGCAATAGAACCCGCTCGACGTCTTGCAGGATCTGCCCGAAATCCTCGCCGCGCTCCGGCGGATGAGCGGGGAGAGCCGCACGGATTTGTCCCGGCTTGACCGTGGAAAGGACTGGGAATTGCTCGACGCGTTCGTGGTAATCGGCGATCCAATCGACAATTTTCTTGCCCCAGTACCGGAACTGGTCCGGGGTCATGTGGAAGCTGGTCTGGTTAGTCATGTTGCATTCAATTGAGGTTAGCGCTCTTGTTTGGCCATGGGAATCGGCAACGCGCATCTTTCCGTTGCGGTTGGAATGGCGCGCCGCGACCGCAGCGAACGCAGGATCGCAAGATTCTCGATGTCCTCGTGAAGGTCGGGCGATTTCGGCGTTTCGATGCACGCCGGCAAATTACGGAACTCAGGTTCGTTGACGATGTGGCGGAATGCATCGCGGCCGATCTTGCCCTGACCGATTCCGGCGTGCCTGTCAACCCGAGACCCGAGGTCGGCCTTCGAATCATTCAAGTGACAAGCCAGAACATGCTCGAGTCCAACACATTTCTGCACCTCGGCGACAATGGCATGCCATGTTTTCTTCTGGCGGATGTCATATCCCGCGGCGAAAAAATGTGCTGTATCAAGGCAAAGCCCGAGACGCGCGGGATTCCCCACGCCATCGAAAATGGCAACAAGCTGCTTGATCGAGAAGGCAATGGCAGTGCCCTGGCCGGCCGTGTTTTCGAGGGCGATTCTGACCGGGGACAGCCTGGTTGCTGACAGAACTTCGTTCAATGCGCCGATAACGTTTTGAATGCCAGCCGACTCGCCGGTGCCAAGGTGCGATCCCGGATGCATCACCAAGAACGGAATGCAAAGTTCAGTCGCAATCTCGATTTCGTGGATGAGCGATTGAATCGAGCGATCGCGGTTCGGCGAGCTGGGCGCGGCAAGGTTTATCAAGTACCCTGTGTGACCGAAAACCGGGACACAGGGCAACCCGTTTCTGCAAATTGCAAAGCGCTGAACATCGTCACTCGACGGTGTTCTGCCGCGCCATTGCATGTTGTTCTTTACGAACAACTGGATTGCCTCGCATCCGAGACGCCGCCCGTGTTCGAGCGCTTTCCAAACGCCCCCCGCAGTCGGCATGTGAGCGCCAAGTCTCATGTGCGAGAAGAATCAGCCTGTTCGACCCTGCAAGTCAACGCTTGCCAACGGGCGGGTCAGGACTGACAATACGCGCCGGTGAAAATCGACCAGCGTTTCACAAAATCTGTTGGTGTAGAAGTATTTACAGGCAACGAGCTCCTGGTCAAGGGCTGTTTGGAAACCGAGGGTGGAACGCATTTGTGGACCGGCTACCCGGGTTCGCCTGTGTCCGGTTTCTTCGATACAGCTTCCGATCTGCGGGAGCTTCTGACGGCTCACGGGATTCGGGCTACCATGGCCAACAACGAGGCTCTGGCCGCTGCCATGGTCAACGGCTCCCAGATGCTCGGGTTGCGGGCCGTTTCAGTGCAGAAAAGCGTGGGATTGCATGTGGCCGCAGACGCGCTGGCTCTTGGCAATTTGGCAGGCGCCCACCCGGAAGGCGGGGCGGTGATTGTTGTGGGCGATGATCCGTGGAGCGATTCAACCCAGGTTCCCGCGGATTCCAGGTATCTTTGCAAGCACCTGATGATGCCGGTACTTGAACCCAGTGACCCTCAGGAACTCAAAGACTGGATCGATCTGGGATTCAAACTGTCACGCGAAAGCCGCCTCTACATCGGCTACCTTGTCACAACCAACCAGGCCGACGGCGGAGGATCGGTCAACGTCAGGCCAAATCATTACCCGGCGGTCAACACACAAGCACGCGTAACGCTGGATACATCGGACATCGATTTTGAACACAGGGTTCTTTTGCCTCCGCGCACGTGGCGGCAGGAACAGGAGATGCCGGACCGGTTTGCTCGTTTATGGGCCGCTGCGAACCGGCTCGGGATCAACCGCGTTGAACTCCCCGTTAACAGCCGGCGCGGGATACCAGAGCTGGGCTTCATCACTTCGGCGCAAGCGTACTGTTACCTTCGCCATGCACTGGCAGAAATGGGGTTGGACGCTGTTTTCCCAATCCTCAAGCTCGGCATAACCTATCCGCTGGATGCCGCGCTGATCCTGCGTTTTGCGTCGGGGCTTTCGGATTTGTTTGTCATCGAAGAAAGACGCGGGTTCATCGAGGAGCAAGTGGTCGAGATTGTCACTCGCGCCCGGCAGGAAAACAGCGGGCGGTCTGAGGAAATTCAGTGCCGCGTATGGGGCAAACAATTCCCGTTCGGGCTTGACGGCATCCCGTCCGCACGGGGGCTTAATCCGAGCAAACTGATTGGCAGGCT
>JARYMD010000371.1 GCA_029907285.1 Verrucomicrobiota bacterium
TTGCCGCCGTCAATCGAGTACTCGACACCGGCGATGTTGTCCTGGTTCTGTGTGTATATGCTGTGGTAAACGAGGTAAACATCTGTCTTCCCGGTGCAGTTGATCTCGGGCGTGAAGAGCTCAGCATACTGACTGCCGCTGCGGATGTCTGATTCGTGGTAGGCGAACTGGTTCTGGATCAGACTCTCGACCTTCTGGCCGTTTATGTACAACTCGGGCGTGTTAAGGCGGTAAGAAGCATTCCACGACGTGATGTTCGCCACGCGATCGCGCGAGATCACAACCCAGACGAGGTAACTGTCAGAATGCGCGTCGTCCAAGTCTTCATAACCAGCTGGTACAATTGGGCTGACTGTTGTCCAGCCCGGTGGCAATGTGCCTTCAGGGATATTGTCGAATGTCTCGAACCAGAACGGTTCGGGCAGTATGTAATTTGCGTAAGCGGCCACAGTGTATTTCAAGATCGCCTCGCGCCTGCCGCCTTGAGCCGTTGGATCGTCAAACGCCAGTTTGTACTCCTCGACGGCAAGCGGGTTCGGCAGGTCCTGCACTCCGGCGGGCTTATAAACAATCTTGGTGGTATTGCCCGTCTTCGGCCCTATTGTGGTCGAGGCCGTCACATCCTTTCCGTTCCTGTACAGCTTGAACGTGGCCGGATTGAACGCTGTGGAACCGTCTGTGATCACGGCGGTCAGGCCGGAGGAGGGAGTGACATTGATCGCGTCCGGCAACGGCGACACCGCGGTTATTAATGGCCCGGTGGTGACCGCGCCCGGCTTCAGCGCACGGTAACTCGGAATCCCGCCGAACTCGTTCAAGTGCGACCTGATCGATGGGTCGGCGTTATCGGCCGTGTACCAGTCAACCGAGTAACTGCCCCCGCCTTGGAAGTAGATCAACCGAAAAGGATAGACGCCGGCTTTTGTCACGGTGAATTGGAACACAGTGTCACCAGCGCCGCGCCCGGCGTCATATTGGCCAAGCACGACTTCCTGCAGCCGGTCAAACACGTTGCCGGTCGTCACACGAAAACCATCGTCGCTGTTAACAACCATCGTGTATGTTCCAGGCGCAAGTTCGACATATGTGATCGCCTCGAGCGCAATGTTGATAGTGGTGAATTCAGTTCCGGGGATGCCCGGGAAAAAACCACTCCCGTATGCAATCATGGACTCTTCTTCGTAAACTCCGTTTGTGTTGAACCAAGACAAATCAGCAATGTTCTCATAAGGCTGGCCCGTGGCCGGGTTGATGAGCAGCCCGGCTATCTGGGCTTCGGTCCGGGCAAGAGAGTTTTCCAACTGCGGTCCCGTCGCCTGGAAAACCCTCACGGCAAAGCCGGGTTGGCTCGTGTCCAGGGCCGATGACGGCAGCGCGAACGATTCTGGGATTACAGTTTGGGCGTTTGCTCCGACAAAGCCCGCAAGCATACCGGTTGCTAATGCAACCCCTGCGATTGATATGGATTTTGTCCTTGATCTCATAGGCATAACTTTGGTTTTTGAGTGTACCGACAACAAGCGCAATCTGCGCCCTTTTAAACGACAGTTCAAGTGTCTTTTTCGTTACAAGAACATTGCGGCGCAGCAGAATGTGAAAAAGCCCACCGCGACTCACGTGAAACCGGATGACCACCGAAAGTCAAAACAGCTCACGCCTTCCGCGCCACGCAAACGCAAACACAGCAATAAAGGATGAACAAGTGGAGGGTCGATAGAATCTGAAACGGGAAATCGTATCGGGCATGGAAAAGGCAGCCGGCCATTGCCAGCCAGAACATGGTTATCACATCCCACCTGCACGGGATTCCCTCGGGAATCCACCATCGCACAAAAGGGTGTGCCAACATCAGCAGCACAATGACAAACCCGACCCAGCCGAAGGTTATCTTTGTCTGCAGCCAGTCGTTGTGCGCGTATGCGGCCGACACATCGGTAATGTCGGACCTGTACAAACTGTACACGTCTGCAAACGTCCCCGGGCCTGTTCCGAACAGCGGATGCTGAACGGACATTAACCGGGCATTTTGATAAATCTCGAGCCGATCGCCGAGGTCGTCTGTGAACGCGTTGACCATGCCGGCCTTGTATTGATTCCAGCCCAAATACCCGACAAGGCCAAGCGCGACAACCAATGGCACAAGGATTCCTATCCGGACCGCGAGTGAAGCCCGCCAATTTGCTATGACAAGCACCAGGAGCGCGCCAGTGGCCACCACCAGCGCAATCACACTGCCGCCTCGGCTGCCGGAGATGATCGGGCAGGCGATCTGGACAAGCACGCATGGAAGCAAAACCCAGTGTGGATTGCCTCCTATTCGTGTTGGGGCGTGTTCCCGGCTCTGGGCCGAACGAAACAGTGTCCACCAGAAAGCCATCGTGACAGGCCAGAGCAGATTGAAGTATTGCGATGCGTTGCCGCGGTATGTGAAGGGGCCGAAATGAAACGACGCGTCGCCGTATCTCGGCAATACCAGCCAGAGCAGTTTGTCCGTGCCGTCGAGGCGTTGGACGATCGAAACTGCGGCCAACAACGTGCCGTTCAGACAGAGAACCCACAGCAATCGCGACAATCGCTCCGGCAACCCGGAGATCGTCAAAGGCAACACACTGACATCTGCGCGGTCATCATAACTTCTTTCGCGGTCGCTCTTGCCAAGCAGCCAATCCCGCGTCGCCCAGAAAAAGCCGGTCAAACCAAGGTACATCCAGAGCGCCGACCATGTAGATGAAGAGTCATAACTGAATGGCAGCCAGGGCACGTACCGATCGTTGAATTCCTGGACGCCATTAACGATTTCGCTCCGGTAATTGATCGCTGAAACAAGAATGTAAACCAGCAGAAGGAAGTTCAGTGCAGCCAACGAGCGCGACAGCCACCTTGCGGCCAGAGCGTGAGGCCTGTAAACGGCAGGTTCGCCTTGTCCGGGGATTTGCTCACCCCAACGCATCGGGCGGTAGCCGGTCAAAGTTCTGATCAGGCGTTTGGCCAGCAAAAGGCTCCCCAATGCAAAACCCGCGGTGTTAATGGTCCAGATCGCCCATGACTGCGTGCATCCAAAAGCCCATGGCGCAAATATGACCGTTAACAGAATCAACAACTCAGAGAATCGATCGATTCGTTCGTGCCACTCGACGGTTGTGTTCATCCCTCTCCCGAATGCCGGCGGCCCCTCGCCAACCTCGGTTTCAGACCCAACGGGAGCGCCGGGTCGTCCCGGCTCGCCTTTGCTGTCCGCAGTCGCCACGCGCACATTAATACGCGGCGTGTCCTCATGCCACAAGGCAAAATGCGATCTGCAGCCCAACACCGCTCAGCGCGGTTTCTGCACCCAGCCCGCAGATGGCCCAAAGCATGATCGATTCCCTTGCCGCAGACGGTTCCGTAGTGGACACACGACAAGCGCCCGGTCAAATCCACGTCGAGAAACACCGGCAGTGAATTGGCAACGAGAACTCATTTCTGACCGAACTTGCGCCGGTATGCCAGTGGCGTTGTGCCCGTCTCGCGACGGAAATACCGCGCGATGTGTTCCGGCCCCGTGTAGCCGAGAGCCACCGCAATCTCGGAAATCGGCCGGTTGGTCTCGACCAACATGCGGCAAATCTGATTGACTCGGATGCGGCGGATTTCGCTCAGCACCGACCTGCGAAGGGTCTCCTGAAAACGTTTCTCAAGTGAACGGCGGGAGATGCCGGCGCTCTTCGCCACGTCCGGCACACCGATCATTTCGCGGGCGTGATCGCGAATGAATTGCAGCGCCGCGGCCACATGCTGGTCCGCCACCGCAAGAATGTCAGATGACCGCCGCGTCACAATGTGCGTCGCTGCCACCAGAATCTTCTTTCCTTTGACCACTTTCCCCCGCATCAGGAGGTCAAGAACCCCTGCGCTTTCATAGCCCGCACGCTCAAAGTTCAGGGCGATGCTCGACATCGGCGGATCAGAAAGTTCGCACACCAATTCGTCGTTATCGACACCGATCACCGCGACTTCGTCCGGAACACGAATGCCCGCAACTTTGCACGCTTCAATCACCTGCTCACCGCGGTCGTCGTTTGCCGCCATAAGCCCAACCGGTTTCGGCAACGACTTCAGCCATCGCGCCATCTTGGTGAGTTCCGTTTGCCACCCGGCCGACTCGGGCGTTGTTTGATAGAAATGCGCGTCATGCCCCGCCTCAACGAGACGTTGGCGAAAACTTTCACCGCGAAGCTCAGACCACGGAATCCCGTCAAATCCGCAAAACGCAAACTCCCGGAACCCGCGGCTCAGGAGATGCTCCGCCGCCATTTTGCCGATGGTCTCCGAATCAGTGATGACGTTGACAATCT
>JARYMD010000372.1 GCA_029907285.1 Verrucomicrobiota bacterium
AGATTTCGGCAGTCCGCAGAGAGGGCCCATTTTGCCGGGCCACGCACCGACAACAGCACGTACGCGTCGGGCATTATGGCGCCGCATGCATGGCCGGTCTGCGGCGGCGCCTCGGTAACTGAAGATTCTGGTTTGATCCGGAGATGAATCTTCCCTATTGTACCGGCGTCTATAGGCTAACAATTATGAAGACGAAAAACTTTGCTCATGTCCGGGTTTATTCTGCCGTTGCAGCAGCGCTTGCGGGTGTTCTTGGTGCAGTTTGTGCCATGGCGTTGCCGCCAATCCCCGACCAATACAGGGTCAATGGCTTTGCCATCGGCTGCCAGGCTTATACGTTCAACCGGTTCACTGTGTTCGAAGCGATCGAGAAAACCGCTCAAAGCGGGGGGAAAGTGATTGAGTTTTACCCCGGTCAAAAACTGAGTCCGGAGGAACGCAACGTTGTTTGGGATCACAATGCCTCTGATGAAGTAATCGCCAAGGTGAAAGCCAAATTGGCGCAGCACAAGATAATGGCTGTTAACTACGGTGTCGTGGGCGTTCCCAATGACGAAGCGGGCGCCCGCAAAATATTCGAGTTCGCCAAGAAACTTGGTCTTCGGGCGATAACAACCGAATCAACCGAGGCCATTGACGTGCTCGAGAAACTGGCCAAGGAATACGACATTGGCGTTGCTTACCACAATCATCCCCGCCAACCCAACAACCCGAATTACAAGGTTTGGGACCCGAATTACATAGCGGAGCTTGTCAAGGGCCGTGACCCGCGCATCGGCGCCTGCGCAGACACTGGACATTGGACGCGCTCTGGCGTCAAACCTGTGGAAGCGGTTAAGATTCTCAAGGGCAGAATCATCAGTGCCCACCTCAAAGACCTCAACGAGTTCGGCAACCCGCGCGCCCACGATGTGCCATTTGGCGCGGGTGTTTCAGAAGTCAAAGCTGTTCTCGATGAGCTGAAAGCCCAGGGATTCGAAGGGAACATTTCGATTGAATACGAGTACAACTGGGACAACAGCGTGCCCGAAGTTACCCAGTGCATCGATTTCGTCAGGAATTACAAACGTTAGCCAAGCTGGCAGGCAGCGAAGACTTAGGTCGGCAAGTGTCAAGGGCGCGAATCGCGTTGAACCGGGCTTAGGGAATGGGTGTATCGGTTGGGTGGCTGGCCGCATCTCGGGTGTGGTCAGCCGCCGAGGTTTACCCACCATGCAGAGAACTGTCCATTGGAACGGACCTTTTGCACCCTGCTGTCTTCGTGCCACCAAATCTCGGCGTGTCCGTGCGAGAAGTGCGTTTCCCATTGAAGGTGGTATGCGCCGGCGTCCATCCAAACCAGATCGTCACCGATCCGCAGGCTCGAAGGAAGCATCATCTGCCCGAGCTGGTCAAACGCCATGCATGTGGGGCCGTACACGATGCTCTGGACCAGCCGGCTGTATCGAGGCTGCAAGACAAAGGTCGCGTGCTTTTCCCAGACAGAAGGCATTGCGTTGAGTGTGCGGCCGCCGTCACAGATTAGCTGTTGCACACCCCGCCGCACTTTTTTGTCCCGGATCATCGTGACCAGCACGCCCGATCTCGCCGTGAGGAACCGGCCGTTTTCCATCCAGATTTCCCGCAAGCCGGGAAACAAATCAACCGCTTTGGCAAGCACCGGCGCCAGCGCGGAGAGTTTCATCTTGCTGTCAAGGTATTCGCCTGACCGGCTCTTGATCCACGGTGGAGGCAATCCACCGCCAACGTCGAGGTACCCGGGTTTGAATTGTGCGGCACGGCAGATGCCGGCGACCTGTTCGATGGCGCGCTGATAAGCCTCGGCAGATTCGACATTGGTTCGCAGGTGAAAGTGGATTGTTTCCAGCCTGACACGTTCTCGCGTCAGCTTTCGGAGCACGTTGACAGCTTTGTTTGGCTCGAGGCCGAACTGTGTCGGGCACCCGGGGTTGTCGGGGTCTTTTTCTTCGCTTGTCAGGCAGCGGACGCCGAGGCTCCAATCCAGTTCTTTCGCCAGAGAGAGGATCGCACCGAGTTCGTTTTCCGAGTCAATGTTGACCCTGAGACCGCGCAGGTCTTCGAAGCGGTTGAGCCATGTTTTGCATGGGCCGTTGAGAAGGATGTTCTCAGGTTGGAATCCGAGCTTTCTGGCGGCCATTAGTTCGAAATCGCTTGCGACTTCGATCGGCCTGTTTTGGCGGCGCCACCAGTCCAATAGCGGCGCCAACGGTTGGGCCTTGCATGGAAACCAATGCCGGACAGGGACAGGCACGGTTTTTTCAATTGTGCTCAGGGATTTCAGAGCTTGTTCGACCGGGTAAGGGGAGAAAACGAAAAACGGTGTGGTGGCGCCGTTCTGGCGCAGATTTCTCAGCAGATTTTCCCAAAAAGTTATGACCGTGACGGGGTGTGGACATCTTGTCCAATTCTTGCTGGGGCGGAGCGGGAGCTCGATGTAGAAAGGCCCGTCACACGGCGCGCAACTTCGTTTCCATCGGCTGCAAGCTGGATTCATACGCAATCTGCCAGCCCGGGCAATTTGTATGCAGTTGTCTTTACAAGGCTGCGAAAAATGCGGGCGCCGGAAATCTCACCTGGCTGGAGGAATGGGTGCGCCCGCACGTGCGGCCAGTGAGCATTTCCGGGTTGGTCCGGGTTCCATCGTGTGAAACCATTTCTTGAACTTCAATACGGCGGGCTGAAGTCGGCAAGCTTTCCTTCGGTTCGATGCCTGTTTCAGCGGGGCGTTGCATTCAACTCGAACTGGTTTGACGCATCGATTACAACTCGGCCCTGAACGGCTGCGTTCTGCAACAGGGCTTTTAGAGTTGCGGGGTCGCTGGCAACAAGGTCGCTTTGCCGCTTGATTTGCCGGCCATGATCCTGGGGCAGGACAATTCGGCCATGGATGGCGATGGTCTGGTTGAGAGTGCGGTTTGTGCCCAGAGCAACGAACGGGATTGCATTGCTGGAAATAGCATCGGGGGTAACTGACGCTTGTGAAACGAGCCCTTTTTCTGCCTGCATTCGAGCGCGCGCACCGAATCGCCCTGCTGTTGGTGCTGAGCTTGCTTCGGGAAGAGACGTCCGCACTGTTGTTTGCTGGCTTGGCTGTGCAGCGTTCCGGTAGGCGGTCTGGGCGGAACTTTCAGCCGCCGTGTGAGCGGCTGGTGCAACTGCGGCCTCATAGACAGACCCATCAGAGTCCAACAGGCGCAGTTTGCCGTTGGCAACTTCGATTTGAAAATCCTCGAGCACATTCCGAGCTTGTTGTGCGAGTTGGTTTTGACCGGCTTGGACCTGGACCGGCTGTGTTTGCACAAAGCGCTGGGAAAACCCAGCGACTTTTCGATCGGAAACCGATGCTGCAACTGATTGATGTGTCGCGGCAAACGTGTTCTGCTTTGATTCAGTTGGCGTGAGGATTTCTACTGGCGGCCCTGCAACCGATGTCGTGGCTGGTGCGCTGGGAGTCCGGGCGGCAGACGCGGGTGCCGGTTCTGATTGTGGGGGCTGAGCTTTTTGGCCTGCTTTGGCAAGGTTGTGCACCTGATGCGGTCCCCACGACAACCGCACAAGGAATGCAACAAGTCCGATCACCGCAACCGCGGTGGCTGTCATCCAGACAGGCTTGAGCCCAAGCCATGCGAACAATGCTGTTGGGCGCATGGCGTGAGGTTTGTCGCCCTTGTATTTCCGGTCCGCTTCGGCTTGAAGGAGGCGGCGTGTGTCAGGGGGCATAACGAAACCTGGGCCGGCCTCGCGTCGTCGGCGTGCCACGTAAGCCCGGAGGCGGTTTTCGACGTTATGGTTTGTTGGGCCGGTGTCCATCATGCCTGATTGTTAGACGGAAAACGGCCGGGTTTTCTCCCCGGCAAACAATGGGCGTGCGATTTCTTCCAACTGATCCAAGCATTTGCTCAAGCGGGAGCTGACCGTTTTCAGATTGAGATTCAGTGTGGCGGCGAGTTCTTCGTAACTAAGGTCGCCGAAGTATCTGAGCTCGATGATTTCCCTGCACGGGTCGGACAATCTGTCAACGGCTTGGCGGAGCAAAACCATTTCTTCGTCGCTGATCAGCGCCTCGTCCGGGCCGGGGGTTGTGGAGGGTATTTCCAATGGGATGCCGTTGTTGGGGCTTGGAATGTCCAGCGGCACATGTTCCATTCCTTTCCCGCGTTTTGCGGCTGACTTGTGCTGGATAAAGTCCCGGGCCTTGTTGATGGCGATTCGGAACAACCACGTCTGGAATGCGCTTTTGCCGCGAAATGAATCGATGCTTCTGACGGTTGCCAGAAACACTTCCTGAGCAATCTCCTCGACGTCCTCGCGCG
>JARYMD010000373.1 GCA_029907285.1 Verrucomicrobiota bacterium
CACTGTACCGCACCACAGCCTTGTCAACATCAAATCTTCGTTTCATACCTGTCAACTTATTTCAGGACGGGACCGCCAATATGAACTCTAATCTCTCCACTTCCACAAGGTCATCTCTGATAACTGCAATCATCTGCCTCACGGGCTTTTCCGCACATGCGTGGGCAGACAACATCGCCGCCTACGGCACCGGAATAATTGGTTTGAACGACGCCGTTGATGGCGACGCCGGCACCGGCTACTTCCAGGCGGGCGCGTTGAACAACATCAAAGATGGCGACACGTCAAGCCGTGTTGATACATGGGCGGGTAATCTTCACAATGACAAACCCGTCAGTTACGTGGGCATTCTTTGGCCGGCCAAGCGCTATGAGGAGGTTGCTTCACTGACCCTCACCTTGGCCACGTTTTTTGACGGCGGCTGGTTCGCGCCGTCCCTGGCACGCCGGGCTTGTGCCCGCCGCCGGGGGCACGCTCACGCAAGCCCATTTGGCAGAGCCAACAGTGCAAATCTCAACCGACGCCGGCATAACTTGGACGACAGTGCCACGCACGTCTGATTACCTGAGTGTCATGAACGGACATGGCATCGGAGGCGGCGCCAATCCGAACCCAACATCGGCCACGGCCACTTTCACCTTGACCACTCCCGTGAGCGAGATCAACGGCATCCGAATCATTGGCACCAACGGCGGCTTTGCAGCCACCGACACCAACGGGTTTCTCGGCGTGTTCGAATTGGTTGTCGAAGCCACATACAAAGACTAGGACTTTGACGGCATGCCTGACGCATGGGAACTTGCTTTCGGGTTGAACGTCGGGGTCAACGATTCGGGAGATGACCCCGACCGCGACGGCCTGAGCAACTCCAACAAGCATTTCATTTCAACAAACCCGAAGAAGAAAGACACGGACGAGGATGGGCTCGACGACGGCTGCGAAGCCAACGTTTCAACCACGAACCCTTCGCAACCCGACACCTTCCGTCTCAACGTGCCACAGGCCGGCATCCGCGGCATCCGCTTGATCGGCACAGAAGGCGGAACAGCCAGCGGCGGCGTTTTACCGCATTGTCGCAGAATAGCCGCCGGCAAATCTCAGATGCGCCGGATTCCGCCGCACAAAGAACGACGGGGTTGTTATCGTTTGCCATCTGTGGTAGCATGCCCCGCGTGCTCGAAGCCTTTACTCGTCAACTCCGCGATCGAAAAAACCTGACCGAAGAGCAGGTTGGCATGGCCGTGACCGAACTCGTAAGTGAGTCGGTTGATGCCGAGACCAAAGCGGATTTCCTGAGCGCCCTCGCACAAAAGGGAGAAACACCTGACGAAATACTGGCTTTTGCGCGCGCGTTGCGTGCGATGGCAATAGTGCCGCCAGTGGACGCCGAGACAAGGGCCCGGGGCGTGTTGGATGTGGTCGGCACCGGAGGTGACCACGCCGGGACTTTTAACATGTCCACCGGCGCTGCCATTCTGTGCGCGGCGGGCGGTGTGACTGTTGCAAAACACGGGAACCGCGCAGTGACCTCTCAGACAGGCAGCGCGGACGTCCTCGAAGCTCTCGGCATTCCGATCGATCTTTCGCCCTCTGACGCGGCTGTTGCATTGCAGAAGTTCCGGTTCGCCTTCTTTTTCGCGCCACGGTATCACCCCGCTTTCAAGCAAATCGGCCCGGCACGCCGGCTTTGCGCGGATCGCGGACAACGCACGCTTTTCAATTATCTCGGGCCGCTTCTCAATCCGGCGCAGCCGACCGCGCAGTTGATGGGCGTGCCCAAGCCGGAGCTTTGCGAGCCGCTTGCCATTGTTCTTCGGGCGCTGGGAGTCCGCAGGGGCATGGTTGTCTGTGGGACAGTCGCCAAGACAGCCGGCGGGCCGGCATCCATTGATGAGGTATCAACGCTCGGACCTACTGTTCTTGCAGAGTTCTACGAGGAAACGGACGTGCATGTCACGGAGCTTGCCCCGCACTTCTTCGAAGTAGAACAAGGACGGTTGGCTGATCTGCGCGGCGGCAGCCGGGAGGAAAACTCCGCCATCCTGATCCGGTTGCTGCGTGGCGAAGAAAAAGGCCCCAAACGCGACGCGCTGCTGTTGAACGCAGGCGCTGCGTTCTTTGCTGCCGGCCATGTAAAATCAATAGGCGAAGGATGGGAATACGGCTCGAAGCTTATTGACAGCGGCGCGGCTGCGGCCAAGCTCGAAGAGCTTCGCACCTCGAACCGTTAGCCGGCATGTTTCATGCCTTTAGCAGTTGTGCAGCGGGTGTCTTCACCGGATTGAACGCATGGGCATATCTAACCCGGAAATCTCACCGCCTGACCGGCCCAAGACACCCAAAACTGCATCCCTGTGAGATTTCCGGGCCAAGCGGGTGGCCGGTGAGATTTCCGGGTTGGGGAATACACGGGCCCGCCTCGCCAAATTCTGGCCGCGCATGCTGCGTTCTTTGGTTTCTTTGGTGTTTACATGGAATACACGCTTGTTAGGATTCTTGCCGCACGAAAAATGAAAAAGATCGAAGCCATCATCAAACCGTTCAAGCTTGAAGACGTTAAGGAGGCGCTTGCCGCACTGGGCATCGAGGGAATGACGGTCATCGAGGTGAAAGGCTTCGGCCGCCAAAAAGGGCACACTGAAATCTACAGGGGCAGTGAATACACAGTGGATTTCCTGCCCAAGATCAAGATCGAAGTCGTGGTCGCTGACTCTTTAGCGGCGCCAGCCGTCGATGCCATCGTCAAAGCGGCCAGAACCGGCAAAATTGGCGATGGCAAAGTGTTCGTTTCGAACATAGACAACGCTGTTCGCATCCGGACCGGCGAGCTTGATGAACAGGCAGTTTGATTTAGAAGCTTTACGAATTCAGGGGCTTAATAACGCGCCTGCCAAGTGGCGGAGCGGGAGTGGTGAAGCTGTGAATAACTTGCGAATAAGAACTAACATGTTCTTCTGGTTTTTCCCGCACTCAGGTCTTACAAAAACCGCCGCGCACCCAGACAAGCGCCGGGCAAATTTTGGATTTGGCGGGCGGAATCGCCAGCCCCCGGCGGAGGTGAGTTGCAAAACGTTCAATTTCAACGTATTAGGAATGTTGAGAAATCGATTGCAGACTGCGGCTCAAATATTAATCTGCTGCATCCGAAATAATCGGTTGCTAACGTGCATAAAGACCGTGGAATCGGTCTGTTACAATAGTGCAACGGTCGGTGGTGAATAATTCCGTCTGCGGCGCGCGACAAACCATACCAAGGCCTATGCATACGCATGTCGATAGTTTTTGGCCAGAAGCACAGCGCATACTGCGCCAGATGTTGAAACCAGACATTTACAAACTCTGGTTTGCCGGTTTGTCGCTCAAGAGCGTCACCGAGGACGAAGCCACAATTGGGGTGGCAAACGAGTTTTGTGAGCTCTGGCTCAGGAACAACTATTTGACGTTGCTCCAAGATGTGGTTGCACACGCGTCGGGAAGAGCGTTGAGGGTGAGGTTTGAGGTGAATTCACATCCAACCCAGCCCGCCGCAGAGCGGGAACAAAGCTCGGTGAGCGCGACAGAACCTCCGGGAACTGAGAGGCGGAGTTTATCGGAACCCGTCCAGGAACCTGCCCAGGACACCGGGCCGCGCGATTCGGGTTTCAACCCAAACAACACATTCGAGACATTCGTTGTCGGGGACAACAACAGTTTCGCGCACGGGGCGGCACTTGCGGTTGCGCAGGCGCCGGGAAAAGCGTACAATCCGCTGTTTGTGTACGGGGGCACTGGCTTGGGCAAAACACACCTGCTGCACGCCATCGGCCAATACGTTGTCGAACGTCGCAAGAGATCACGCGTCGTTTATCTCACTTCGGAGCGTTTCACGAACGAGTACATCGACGCGATTCAGTCAAACCAGTTGGCGCGCTTCCGCCGCAAGTATCGCCAGGTGGATGTTCTGTTGATCGACGATGTGCAGTTTCTTGCGAACAAGGAGAGAATTCAGGAAGAGTTCTTTCACACCTTTAACGCGCTGCACGAGGCGCGAAAGCAGATTGTTCTTACCTGTGACAGGCCGGCCGGGGAAATTCAAAATCTCGAACATCGGCTTGTTTCGAGGTTTGAATGGGGGCTGGTTACTGACCTCAGGCCGCCGGAGTTCGAAACGCGCGTGGCGATTCTCCGACGAAAGGAACAGGCTCTGGGAGTCCGTCTGCCAGAGGAAGTGGTTGATCTGATCGGTCTCCATGACGTGGAGGAAGAGGAGGTCCCACTCCTCGCCCTCCCAGAGCCGGAAGAACGCCGCGCGCCGCGCCTCGAAGACCTCGATGACCTCGCGCTTGAAGAC
>JARYMD010000374.1 GCA_029907285.1 Verrucomicrobiota bacterium
CACGGCTACAGTCACAGAAAAGTCTGATGCTGGCGGAGTTTCTGAGTTCCAGAGTTTCGGCGTAGCTGGTAAAAGGAGATTCATGCGACATGAATTGCTCAAGTTGGTTTGCGGGGTGTGCATGGGTGTTGTTCTGGTTTGTGGAGGTGAACCTGAACCCGCATCGGTGGTTGCGTTAATGAGTGACCATTTCCGCTATGTGATCTCTGGTGACGGGCGCAACCTCGAGTTCAAGGCGCTGGCGGCAAATCAGGATTATTTGCGGGCCAAAGGCGAGTCGCGTTGTGCGATGGTGAAATGCGGTTCGAAGATGTTCAATGCAACGGCAGCGCGGATGGATGGGAACCGGCTGTTTTTGCAGTTTGGCAGTCCTGATGTTGGTGCGTGTCTGAAGGTGGACTCGAAACCGTGGGGTGTTGTATTGACGGTTGAATCGGTTCAGGGCGCGGTGGATTCATTGACTTTTCTTGACGTTCCGCTGTCGTTAACGGGACGTCCATCCGAGCCTTTCGGCGCGTGTGCGCTGTCACTGAACCTCATAACCAGAGTCGATCGTTTGCCCGTTTTGCAGGATCACCTGTGTGCATCGGCTGAGAAACGCTTTGGGTTGGCAGGGGCGAAAGTTGCGTTGGTTGCAGGTCCGACCGAATCGATTTTGCGTCTGGCGCAAGATGCAATTGCAAACGCGAGTGAATTGCCGGTGTGCCGGGTGGCGGGGCCATGGGCGGGAGAGATTCCTTTCAATCGCGGGTCTTACCTGTTCAACTTCGGGTCGTTGACGGAAACCAATGTTGAAGATTGGATCGAGATGGTGCGGCTAGTGGGGTTTAATCAGATTGACAACCATGGGGGCGGCGCGTTTTTTCGGTTTGGCGATTTCGAGTTGAACCGGGACAAGTGGCCTGAAGGATGGGAGTCGTTTCGGCGAATTGTCTCGCGGCTGCATGAGGCCGGGGTCGGTTCGATTTTCCACACTTACGCGTTCTTCATAGACAAGCGGTCAAGGTACGTGACTCCGGTGCCCGACGCGCGGTTGGACGCGTTTCGGACGTTTACGTTGGCCGAGCCCATCTCGGCAGAGGCGACCGAGATTGCGGTCAACGAATCAACGGCGGACATGAGCACTGTAACAGGGTTTTTCGAGCACAACAGTGTTGTTCTACACATTGACGATGAGCTGGTGACATTTGGCGGTTTCAGCAGGCAACCGCCGTGGCGTTTCACGGACGTAAAACGCGGGGCGCACGGAACGGCAGCATCGGCTCACAATCGCGGCGCACAGGCGCGGCATTTGAAGGAGTGCTTCGGGCTGTTCGTGCCGAATGTGGAAACATCGCTGTTTGAGGAGATAGCTGCGAATCACGCGGAGATTGTGAACCGATGCGGGTTCGACGGGATATACCTGGACGCCATCGATGGAAGCTCGCTATTGCGAGGGCCGGACGAGTGTTGGTATTGGGCGAGCAAATTCGTAACGGATATTCAGAAGCGCCTAGCAAGGCCTGTTGGAATGGAGATGAGCGCGATGTGGCATCATTTCTGGCAGTACAGGACGAGGTGGCAGGCATGGGATTACCCGCAGCGCGGGCACAAACGTTTTGTTGACCTGCATGCGGAGGCTGTGAACGGAGGGCTGATGCTGCCGCTGCACTTTGGCTGGTGGAGCTTTCAATCGTTTGATCCGCCGCAGATCGAGCCGGCGTACCCTGACGTCATGGAACATCTGGGGGCCAGATTGATCGGGTGGAACGCGGGGATTTCGCTGACGGCTCCGTTGGATGGCGAGACGCTCCGGCGAAAACCGCTGTTCGGACGTGCGGCGGAAATACTGCGGACATGCGAGGAATTGCGCCGAACCAGTGCATTCGATGCTGCAACACGGATGAAGCTCAGGAATCCTGCCAAGGAATTTGCGATCACAAGAAAGAACGATGGAAAAGCTGAATTCCGCGAGGTTTGCTCTTGCACACACACCGTTGCCGCAGACGAGCCATGGTCGGCGGAATGGGCGACAACAAACTTGTTTGCGGCGCAGCCGGTGAGGTTGCGGATCGAAGTGCTGAGTTCGGCAGGCCGTGTTGAGAGCGGAAAAAGTGTGTTGCTCGCCGATCCTGGCGGGAGCGGCGTGGGGCAATGGCGGCCTGCGAACGCGCGTGGAGTGAGCTTTGCGGTCGAGGGTCAGAGAAACGCACACGGACTTGCAACAATTGTTGCAACAAACTGTGGGGAAGTGCCGAGAAAAGCCGCGTGGGCACGGCTCGAAAGGCGGTTTGAGCCACCCCTCAACGCTGCAGATCAGAAGGCGTTGAGATTTGAGGTTGAAGGTGATGGTTCCGGGGTGTTGCTTGCAGTCAGGATTGAGAGTCCGAAGCACATGTGTTACGGGGCGATTGCTGACCGGTATCTGATGTTGGACTTCAAAGGAAGGCGGAATGTTGCGTTGGTGGAGACGGAGTCCGAGCGGTGGAGCGAGTTTGTCTGGGACGACGGCAAGCACGCATACAATGTGTATCGTGAGACGATCAATTTTGGCGCGATTGAGTCGGTCAGCATCTGGCTTCAGAATCTGCCGGCCAATCAAAACACCCGGGTGAGTTTGGGGCCGGTGCACGGGGTTCCACTGCTGCAGGCCTCTGTGGAAAACCTTCGGTTGAGCCTCAATGGCCAGACAGTTCTGTTTCCAGTGCAGATCAAGTCAGGGGGTTGGATAGAGGCCAACGGCGTTGAAGATTGCATGGTGTACGGACCGAACGGCGAGACGCTTGGGAAGGCAGTTCCGCAAGGCGAATGGCCAAAGCTCCGCAACGGAGTGAATCAACTGCGGTTGACGTGCCAGTCAGGTGAAGGAGCCGCTGCGCGTGTGCGGGTGAGGGTGTTCACGCTTGGCAATGCGCTGTAGTGGTGGTCGGCTGTCGGCGGTTGGAAACTCTATTGGGAGACGCTCGGGGGCAATCCTGCGAACGTGGCAGGGTGTGTTGTCCTGGCAGTGCCGGCCCGGGCATGTCACCGGGCTCCACGCATGGGTGCATCTTGGGGGCGTGGATGGCGAGATTCCCGGGCCAGGGTCAGGTGAAGGAGCATTTCTGCTTGGAACGATTGGTTGGCATTGGCATTCTGGGTGGAGTGATTGGGCCCGTACAACGTCGGCGCCGGTGGTTTGGCGTTTTGTTTTTGATTGTTGCCGGCGCGATGCTGATTTGGGGGCTGACGTTCCTCAAGCCCTTGCTGGCTGGGATTGGCTTTGTGGTTTACTGGCTGGTTTGCCTTGTGATGACCCTTGCCGCGTTTGCGGTCGGGTACGCGGACCTGCGCGCCGTCAGGCGGGAGCAAAGGCGACAGTTGAATGAACTGATGAAGTCCACTCTTGACACGGTGCGGCAGGGTCGGAACCGATGATTTGTTTTTCACATTGGGGGGGTGACCGTGCAGAATTGCGGGGATGTTTTTCGACACGCATACGCACTTGAACTTCCCGGAATTCTCGGGTGACCTGTCAGAAGTGGTTGCGAGGGCAAAGGACGCCGGAGTATTTCGGATGATTGTTGTTGGTACGGATTTTGAGACCAGCGTCCGGGCCATAGAGATGGCGGAGAAGCATTCTGAGCTGTTTGCCGTGGTTGGCTGGCATCCATCTGGCGCGCTTGATGCGCCCGATGACATTCGCCCGATGTTCCGCAAGCTGCTGGATCATCCCAAGGTGGTCGCAGTTGGCGAAACGGGACTCGACAACCAACGGCTTCGGAACAGCGGTTGCGGGGCGGAACTCGAGGCGCAGGAGAAACAAGTGCAACGGCGGCTTTTTGTGCAGCATCTGCAGTTGGCGGAGGAGAGCGGTCTGAACGTGGTGGTTCACCATCGACAGGCGTTGGATGATGTTCTTGAAGTGATGGAACCGTTCCGGGGCAGTGTCCGTGCACAGTTTCATTGCTTTGTAGGCAGCGAGACGGAACTTCGTCGGGTGTTCGAGATGGGAGACGTCGCGAGTTTTACCGGGATACTCACTTACAAGAATGCAGGAGACTTTCGCGATGTGTTCAAAACAGCGCAACTCGAGCGCGTGATGTTTGAGACCGACTGCCCGTATCTTGCTCCGGTGCCGTGGCGGGGCAAGAGATGTGAACCTGCGCATCTGATGGAAACGGCCAGGCTTGCCGCGGAACTCAAGGAGATTTCCATGGACGACCTTGGGCGTATTACCAGTGCTACAGCGCAGGTTTTCTTTCCCAAGCTGCAGTGATTGGGCGTGTTGGAGGCCGACTGGCTACAAATATGCCGCCCCTCCGGGGTTGGTTGTGAGCTGCCCGGGGCAGACGGATTCAAGCAGCG
>JARYMD010000375.1 GCA_029907285.1 Verrucomicrobiota bacterium
ATCGCGGTGGCCCGGCCAAGGTCTCCGCAGCGGCGGATCAGCAACAGCCACAAATCGTGTGCCGATTGGTTGACTTTCAGCGGCCCAAACGCATTGCCAACCCGCCGCACCAACTCCGGCAAGTGGCTTTCAAACTCCCTCAAGTAACTGGCTATCAGTTCAGCCCACCGTTCGACCAGCGGGCTCTGTTTGCCGTTGAAACCGTCGGTGATTGTGGCGTTGTTGACAAGCTTGTATGGCTGGGCAAAGGAGGGCAGACAACCGGCTGTTGCCGCGCAGTTTCGACACTTGAACCGCCGAACAGCAATCCGCTATTCTTTCTTTGTGTTCCCGCTCAAGTAGCGTTGGTAGTAACCATGCGCCCCCAAGGAACCAACCCGGCGGCAGTTGGGACCGTAACGGGTGTGAAAAAGGCGCTTGCATCTTTTTCGGCCTCGACTACTGTGTCGCTTTGCCTGGACGCCGCGGGTGCGGCTGTCCGTTGAGGCTGAAACAGTGGCAGTTAAACAATTAACCTGACGTCAATCTCCGTTGCCTGTGCAACGTGCAACCCGGCCGATGAAAGAGTCGCTGTGTCCGGTGACGTGACAGTCGGGGTGGGCAACGGGGGCTTTGCCGGGTGCGTTTCCCGGACCTGGCTTCCCACAACGCCACGCCGCGAGGCGAATTAACCAACATTTATGCTGACAATGGAAGAAGCCCTGAAGCAAAGCGAGAAGCGCTTTGCAGTGGGCGAGATAGTCCCTGGAACTGTTATTGAAATCCGCCCGAAAGAAGTTTTGGTGGATATCGGGTACAAGAGCGAAGGAGTGATCCCGCTAACCGAATTTGAAGATTTGCCGAACCTTAAGGTTGGGGATGTGGTGGACGTTCTCATAGAACGGCTCGAAGACCGCGAGGGGATGGTTGTCCTGTCGCGTGAGAAAGCAAAGTTCAAGAAGAACTGGCAACGTATTCTCACCATTTGCAACGAAGGCGGAACCATCGAAGGAAAAGTCAAAGCGGTTGTGAAAGGGGGTCTTCTTGTGAACATAGGCGTCGAAGCGTTCCTTCCTTCTTCACAAGTCGATATTGCGCCGCCGCGCAATCTTTCGTTCTACGTGGGCAACACGTACAGGTTCAAGGTGGTGAAGATCAATCAGGAACGGCAGAACATTGTGCTTTCGCGGCGGGAGCTTATCGAGCAGGAACGCAACCAGCGCCGCGCGAAGCTGCTGGCCGAAATGATGCCCGGCGACATCCGTAAGGGCACGGTCAAGAACATCACCGATTTTGGCGCGTTTATTGATCTCAACGGTTTGGACGGTCTGTTGCACATCACCGACATGAGCTGGGGGCGGATCAGCCACCCGTCGGAGATGCTCAAGGTCGGCCAGGAAATAGATGTGGTTGTGCTCGACATCAATCGCGAAAAAGAACGGGTCAGTCTCGGACTGAAACAGAAGACCCCCAATCCATGGGACGGCATCGAACAGAAATACCCTGTCGGTGCCCGCGTCAAAGGCCGCGTGGTCAATCTGGTTCCTTACGGTGCATTTGTCGAACTGGAACCTGGTGTTGAAGGTCTGGTGCACGTCACAGAACTGTCATGGACGAAGCGCATTGCAAAGCCGAGCGATGTGCTCAAGCAAGGCGAAGAAATCGAGGCTGTGGTTCTCGGCATCAACCGCGAAGAACAGAAAATCTCGCTTGGTGTCCGGCAGCTTACGCCGAATCCATGGGAAGAGGCGGAACTCAAGTACCCGAAGGGCACACGGGTCAAGGGCAAGATTCGGAATCTTACCAGTTACGGTGCATTCCTCGAGCTGGAGGAAGGGTTGGATGGAATGATTCATGTGTCCGATCTTTCGTGGACGCGCAAGATCAATCATCCCTCTGAAGTCCTCAAGAAAGGCGACGAGGTCGAAGCCGTCGTGCTGGAAGTGGACAAGATCAATCAACGGATTTCCCTTGGGATCAAGCAACTCACTGAAGACCCGTGGGAGAACATCGACAAGTATTATCGCGTCGGCGATCTTGTGACCGGCAAGGTCACCAAACTGGCCAGCTTCGGCGCGTTTGTCGGGTTGCAGCATGACATTGACGGTCTTGTACACATCTCTCAGGTCAGCGAAGAACGCGTTGACAAGATCAAGAACGTTCTGTCGGTCGGCCAGGAAGTCACTGCGCGCGTCATCAAGATTGACCGCAGCGAACGGCGGATAGGGCTTTCGATCAAGGCTGCCAATTACACTCCTGAGCAGCTCAAGGCCGAGCAGGCGCTGCTCGATCAGCTCAAGCCCGGCGAAGACCTTGTGGCACTGCAACACGCTTTTGATGCTGCAGACGAAGCGCGGCAGGCTGAAAATTCGCGCCAGTCCGACGAGTCCAAGGATAAAGAGTAATTCTCACAAGCCCGGTGTTGAGCAGAGTCACGGCTCTGCACATGCGCCGGGCTTTGACAATTTAACAAGACAAACACGAAACCCTTGGGAGCGAACGCGGCCAACCTGCGTTCGCCACCCAAGGGTTTCTTAGGGCCTTGATTTTCCGATTGCCGCTTTTTGTGTGAGAGGCAAAAATCGTATCAGCCATTTTGCAGGCGGCTTGCAACGGCCGACGCGTCCGCGGGGCCCACGCCTAGCCAAATGATGCAATTGCCATGAACGCAAGTGAATTGAATCGGCGCCAGTTTCTGACAACAGCCGCAATCGCCGCCACCACAGCAGCCGTTCCAACAACCGTGCTGTCGGCGGATTCTGCCGGGAAGCCGAGGTGGACCGGCAAACTCGCGCTGCTGGGAGGGGAACCGATCCGCAAAGGCAAATCGTGGCCGTCATGGCCGTATTGGGACGACAAGGTGCTTGACGCAGTGATCAAGACAACCAAGAGCGGCATCTGGTGCCGCATTCAGTCCGCCTCGGGCACAGTCCCGACGTTCGAAAAGGAATTTGCCGCTCTGATAGGGGCCAAATACTGCGTCGCAACCGGGTCTGGCACGCAGGCGCTGCATACGTGTGTTGAAGCACTGGGCATCGGCGCCGGCGACGAAGTCATAACCTCGCCATACACTGACCCTGGAACCATATCATCCATACTGTCAGCGCGTGCGCTGCCCGTGCTGGCCGATCTTGATCCGGAGTCATACCAGTTGGACCCGGCGGATGTAGAACGCCGGATTACCGAAAACACCAGGGCAATAATGCCTGTTCACATGATGGGACAGCCGGCGAACATGGACGCAATCATGGCCATCGCACGGAAACACAACCTGTTCGTGATTGAAGATGCCGCTCAGGCGCACCTTGCCGAGTACCGCGGCAAGAAGCTCGGCACAATTGGCACCCTTGGTTGTTTCAGCTTCCAAAGCAGCAAGACGATGGCCTGCGGTGAAGGGGGCGCAATTGTTGGGGACGACGAAGCTTTGATGGACCGTTGTTACACCGTTCACAACCACGGAACAAACCGGCGTGGCCGGACAGAGGTCATCGGCCCAAAATACAGAATGAACGAATTCGAAGCGGCTGTGTTGCTTGGTCAAATGTCGGGTGTTCTCGAGCGGTTCCAGCGGCGCAACGAAAACGCCGCACACCTCACATCGAGGTTGAAAGGGTGTCCGGGCATCGTGCCGCAAAAGCTTTATCCGGGAACAGCCAGCGGATCGTTTTATCTGTACGCAATGTCGTATCGAAAGGAGCATTTCGGCGGTGTTGACCGAAGCAAGTTCCTCAAGGCGGTTGAGGCTGAAGGGGTCAGTCTGAGTCCCTACATCGAACGTGGATTGCACCGCGAACCGTGGGTGGACTTTGTGGTTGAGAGCAAGGTTTACCAAAAGATGTTCGGTGAAAAACGGCTCAAACAATACCGCGAAGAAATGCAATGCCCGAATTGCGACAGGGTCTGCCAGGAAATGGTGATGATTTGGGCCTCGGGACCGCTCCTGGGCACAAAAGAGGACATGGACGACATTGCCGACGCGATACTCAAGGCGTACGAGAACCGCGACCAACTCCGTGCGTCATGAGCCGAATCGCATTGCCGGCGCACAAGGCCGCAAGCTGGGTCGGCGAGAGGGCAGATTCCCGGAGCTTGAGCACCGCGGACTCGAAATAGAACAACGGCGCATTCGATCCGAACAGCACGCGTTCCAGTGGTATCTCGGTGACGAGCCGTTCCACGCAGCCGACGCCATCGAGCGTGGAGATTTCCACATAAACCTCTCCCGACCTGATCAACTGCCTGAGTGGTTCGCCTCTGACAAGGCGCAATGCGTTGATCAACACCAGCCGGACGCCTTGAATCTCTTGCGCCAATCGGACCATGGGCGCATGG
>JARYMD010000376.1 GCA_029907285.1 Verrucomicrobiota bacterium
CAGCCCGGGTGCTCCTGATGACCGAGTTTTTCGATCCGCCACAACCGGCAAAGACAGCCAGCAGTTTGTCGTCGGCCGGCCAGACGGTTCTCACAGACCAGGAACTTGCCTTCGGCCTCATGCGCATTGGCCGGGGCTGCGTGTTCAGCATCGACAAATCCGGCCCTGGATTGAAGGTCCCGGTCGGCAAAAGCTGGGAAGTGCTCGAAGGACGGCAGTTCCTGATCGAGTCTGTGCCATACGTCAAACTGGGCGAACTGTTGGACGGCCTGCCGATGCCCGATGAGGCCCGGCTCGATTCGATCAAGGACAAACTGCGCCGGACTGTAAAGGCTCAGCATTCCGGCAACGGCAGCAACGGGCCCACAGCGTCGGTTCGCTCATTGCCTCTGCCGGACAGAAACGCAACCACGGCACAGGCTCGGGCAGAAACGCCCAGTTTCAAGGACGGCAAAATGGCGGTGGTTGGCCCAACGCGCACTTGGAATTCGATCAACCGGCTGGCCAGCCTCCCGGCTCGACAGCCTGGTGTTGTGTTTGACTACATCACACTCAACGGTTCACAAACCAATTACACTTTCAAAGCTGATACCACCTACCATGTGATCGGTGCTGTGGGTTTGTACCAGACAACCACACTTGAAGGGGGCGCAGTGGTCAAGTTCACTAATTCGGCCTCGGCACAGATCAGCATTTACGGGCCGATCGAGTGCAAGACTGACCTGTACCGGCCGGTGGTTTTTACGTGCAAGGACGACAACACAGTCGGGGAAAAACTCAATACCAACACCCCCTCGGGCTATTATGGCAACGGGCTGCGGTTGTGCACCAGCGGCCAGGCGTTGAGCAATCTGAGGTTTGCCTTTGCCGCCAGGGCACTCACACTCGATTACGCCGGTGGCACATTGAGCCTGACAAACGTCCAGTTTGTGAATTGTCAAACAGGCTGTGACCATGAAGAGGCCACTGTGCAGGTGCGCAACGGTCTGTTCCACCGGGTCAGTTATGTGTCGGGCGGGTATTGCGCAGACTTCCAAGGCGAGCATCTGACCGTGCACCAGTGCGGACGGTTTTTGCTGGACGGGTACTTGTATTTGACCAACTGCCTGGTGACGGCCCTGACCAACGGCTGGGGCTCCGGAAGCCGGGCCACCAACAAAGTGCTCTTCAGCACTTCAGAGGTTCCGAACCTCTTCGCCCAGGTCGGCGCCGGATATCATTACTTGGCGGACAAGTGTGAATATCGGGATTATGGCACCACAAACATCAATCCCGGTTTGGCTGCCCAGTTGCAGTTCATGACCACCTACTCCCCGATCGAGCTGACCGGTCTGGTCGCATCGGTGACACGGCTATACCCCGAGGCTGTTCCTGACTTCGATCTGCCTGATCTTGGATATCATTACCCGCCGATTGATTACGCGGTTTGCACGCTCACAGTGACCAACTACGGCAGCTTGACATTGGAACCGGGTGTTGCAGTGGCAAGCTATGGCGATCACGGCCTGCGGCTGGAAAACCACGGCTCGCTTGTGGCAGAAGGCAATCCTAAAATAAAAGCGCCGGTCCGGCTGTTCCGGTACAACGTCGTTCAGGAACAGCCCATCGACTGGGGAAACACTGCCTATGAACCAACGATTCTGACAGGCCCATGCCATGATACTTTGGGCGGCGATGCCCCGCCACTGGCGAGCTTGCGTTTTGTCGAGTTCAGCGGTTTGGGCGGGTATGGCAATCACCTGTACAGCGCCAACGGCTGGTTCTTGTTCAGGCAACTGGCCTTGCAGGACTGCACGATGTGGGGTGGCAAAGCGCAGTTTTCGGGCAATACCTCCTCCATCATCGGTCTGACCAACAACCTGTTTGTTCGAACCACCAACAAGTACTACGCTTGGCCCCAACTGAGCGCCTACAACAACCTGTTCTGGGGCGGAAGCAACAGGTTTGATCGGTATCCGGGCGGGTGCACATGGACATTCCGCGACAACGCATTCCACGACACCGGCCTGACAAACGTCAACGCCAGCGTGGTCAATGACTACAACGCCTATATCGGGACGGGCCAGTGTCAGATTGGCGGCAGCAGCGTCAGCAACGTGGTGGTGAATTCATTCGCATACACCAACAGTTTCCTGGGCAGTTTCTACCACTACTCGACCAACCTGGCGGATAAGGGCAGCCGGACCGCCAGCGCGGCAGGTTTGTATCATTACACCGTGCATGCTGACCAGGCCAAAGAAACCAACAGCACTGTCGATATCGGATTGCATTATCTGGCTGCGGATGAAGAGGGCCCTTTGGACACTGACCATGACGGAATCCCTGATTATGCCGAGGACCGCAACGGCAACGGTGTGCGGGATGCTGGTGAAAGCGACTACCAAAATCCCGTCAGCATTGACAATTGCAGATTCGACGGGGAACTCAAGGCGGCACAACCCCAACTAGTCCTCTCCAGGTACCAATGCGAGGCGGTTCTGGACTACGACACCGTTCCGAGAAACGGGGAGCTCCCAGACAAGAAGTTCACGATCGACTGGGAAACTGACAAGCAAAGCCAGGCTCAACAAATGGCCATGTATGTCGAGTGCTTGCCACCCGACCCACCACCAGAGACCACCGTGACCAATGCAAACGATTACAACTGGCCAGCCGTGGGCCCCGGCATGATGAACCAGTGGAGACAATCCCTCGATGGCACCCGTCACACGGTTCTGGAACAGCCAAGTCCACGACCTCCGTCCACGGACAGTTTCTTGATTCCGGCGGAAAAGTGTTTCAATTTTACGTTGCCGATGCAGCCGCCTTCATATCAACCTCCGTTCACCGGGAGCTACAGGCGCACCGCTTCAACTGTGCAAAAGCTTCGTGCTGTCGGTGGTACGGAATGGCCAAAACCGAAGCGCGCGGTGGTGCTCCAATGCCTGGCAATTGACAAAACAAGTGGTGATTCACTGAGGCTGGACTCGGGTGGAATTCTGTGGCACGAGCCGGACAACCTTTGGATTGGCAGCGAGATTGACCCTGTGGCAAAGCAGGTTAAGGTCTATACCGAGCGCGTGAATGCTGATGGCACGGTCATGATTCAGCTCGCGGTCAATTTCCACAGCCAGTGGCCAGCCGACGTAACGCCTCTCGTGCCCGGGACCCCCTGGTACATGTGGCAGCTCGACTCTGGAACTCTATGCCGTATAAATCGGCTGACGTGGTCACGGCATCCGAATGGGCCGTCCGGTGATGTACAAAAGGCTTTTGATGAAGGGGCGATGCTGCTGGCCCGTGACAACGACGAGCTGGTCAAGGAAACTGACCCGCGGCTCAACGATCCAGTGTTCAACCAGCAGGATGACGTGCCCACATACATTGAGTTCATCGTCACGGCAGCCAAACGTTCGGTACTCCCGGCGGAGTTTTCGGGCCAGCGGTACTGTCTTGTGAGAGCCCCTGACGACCTGCAGAGTCTCGTGAGAGCCCAATTTGCTAATGTAAAGCTCATAAGCAGTATCAACATCCAAGGGCTGGAGCTAATAGGATACGCCGCGCCTGCGTGTTCGGGCATAGTTTTGACCCAAGCTGGGCTCAACGGCCTTACAGCAATGCATGAGTTCGGGCATGCGGCCGGCCTTGAGCATCGTGATGATCCGGCTGCAATTATGCGCAGCCCGCCCTCGGATGGAAATGAGGTCAACCGATCCGAACGCGCAATGCTTTGCGCATGGCAGCCACAACGGTGGGACGAATGAGAATTGTATTATGAACAGAGGACGTATCAGTATCATTGTGATCCTCACCGCTGCCGTTATGGTGAGTCTGGCGCTGGTTGTGAAGGCCCGTCGCACGATGGTTTCCAAGAGCGCGCCGGTGGAAGAGCAGCTTGAGGCTGGAGCAAAGGGGAGCACAACAGGCGCTGCCGATCAGGCCTCTAATTCGGCTCTTCATCTGCAGACGTCTGAAATCTCAGTGACAAGCAGCCGGGCGGAACCCGCATCTGAATGGCAGATAGTGGAGCAACTTCTGGCCCAGCCAAGGCATCGCCCCTTAATGCGGGAAGTGCCGCAATTGAGCCCGGAAACAGAGCGCAGATTGATAGCCCTCTACCACCAGGTCCGGGCGCCGTCGGACAAGCATCACATTATTAGGATGCTGGCTTTTGGGGGTGGCTCGGCGGCCGCAGCAACATTGATCAACGCTGTGACAAATGAGTATTCCGGCGTCAGATTGGCGGGCGGTGACTTGGCGATTGCTCTCTACATCCCAGAGCTTCTTGGGGTTCTTGCCAGAAGGG
>JARYMD010000377.1 GCA_029907285.1 Verrucomicrobiota bacterium
TACACTCCGAAACTCCGGCCTCCGAAACTCCGGGTTAGCACGGGCTTTCAGCCCTTGCTGTCACTGATTTGGCCCACCGACCTGGGGCGTTGCCCCAGGCTGGTATGAATCGGGCCTTCGGCCCTTATCAACTCGTGCGGACCGTAAGCGGTGATTACATTGAGACTCTTGTTTCTGCCCCCTGATTTCTGCCTCCTGCCCCATGCCATTTCTCCCAGGTCTATGGTCTATGGTCTTTTTTGCCCGCGCTCCTGCACGCGCTGGAAAAGGCAATCGCGTCGGGAGCGCGGCCGTCCCCGGCCGCATCAATCCGACAACCAATCCTGCACCACTTTTAATCATCCCAACCCGGCGCCCGGACGTTGACCGGCTGGGAATTCACAGACAATTTGTCTGGCCCCATATCGGTATCCGAGGGGTTCTTGCGCAGACTTGGGCAACCGCGGATCGGAACAAGGGACAATCTCCACGCCGCGCCGCAATCAGGTCACCCCTTGACGTATTCCACGGGAATTATCAGCACAGCACATCGCGCCTTCCGAACAATTTTCTCGGCAACGCTGCCAAACAACGCCTTGTGCACACCGCTCTTTCCGTGCCTGCCAAGAACGATCAAATCGATCTTTGTCTCAGCAGCGAAATCAAGGATGCATTGTGCTTCCGGCCCCACCCGGTAAACCGCCTCGACATCAACCCCCGCCGGAATTCGGGGCAAGTAAGCTTCAGCCACCTTCTGGTCAATAAGCCGTTTCGCCTCGGCATCTATGTTGTCCACCTCGTATATGTACGATTTCCAGAACTGAGCCTGGACCTCGGGCACAACATGAAGAATGTACAGTTTGGACCCCGGCCGCCTGACAACTGCGTCCAAAGCAAACTCGAATGCTGCATCCGCACTCTCGGAAAAGTCCGTGCAAAACAGAATTCGCTTGAACCTCGTTTCAAGACAATCAGTTGCTGGTTGCAAGTTTGCCATGGCACTGCCTCCTCACTTGATGAGCCCGGGCAGAAACGTTGCAATTTGTGGAAACGCTGTGAGAATCGCGGCTGCAACTATCAACACCGCCAAAAACGGGAGGCTCCCGCGAAAAACCTTTTCCAATGGAACGTCGCGTGCCATCCCGCTCACAAGGTAAACGTTCACACCCACCGGCGGTGTTATCACACCCATTTGCGTCACAACCACAATCATCACACCAAACCATATCAGATCATACCCAAGTTCCTTTATGACCGGATAGAATATCGGAATCGTCAAAATGTCCAGCGCCAGCGCGTCAAGAAAACAACCTCCTACAAGATAAAACAGTAGTATCAACCCCACTATGCCCCACGCCGGCAACGGCAAAGACGACAGCCACGCCGCAACCGTTGACGGCACCCTCGTCACCGCAAGAAATTTCCCAAATATCACCGCACCGCCAACTATCGTCAGCACCATGCACGACGTCCGAATGGTCTCATTGAAACACCGAACCAGCTTCGCAAATGTAAGTTCGCCCTTCAGCCACGCAATCAAAGCCGCGCCCGCCGCTCCAATTGCTGCGGCCTCCGTCGCCGTGTAGAAACCAAGGAACATCCCGCCCATGACCAATACAAACAACGTAGTCGTCTCCCACACGCCTTTAAGAGACGCGACCTTTTCCCGCAACGTGAACTTCGGCCCGCCCGGCCCCAGCTTCGGGTTCAGATTGCACAACGCGTAAATCGCGCCACAAAACATCGCCGCTATCATCAACCCCGGCACAATCCCCGCAATGAACAGTTTGCCAATCGACAGTTCAGTCAGTATCGCATAAACAATAAACACTATGCTCGGCGGAATAAGCATACCCAATCCGCTCCCCGCCGCCACACAACCAGTCGCAAGTTCCATGTCATACTTGTACCGGCGCATCTCGGGCAACGCCACAGACGCTATCGTCGCCGCAGTCGCGGGCCCAGACCCGCAAATTGCCCCAAACGCTGTGCAAGCGCCCACAGTTGACATCGCCAACCCTCCAGGCAACCTCCCCAGCCAGTGGTACGCCGCCGTAAAAAGCCCTCGGCTTATCCCGCTGTGAAACGCAATCTGCCCCATCAACACAAACAACGGAATCGTCGTTAGACTGTAACTCGAAAAGGTGTCGTACAAATCCAACGTCGCCATGCTCAGCGATGCCTCGGGCGACACCATTAACCCAAACCCGACCAGTCCCACCACGGCCATCACAAAACCAACGGGCATCGATGCCCCCACCAGCAACAACAACAAACAGAACCCAAGCAATGCAACCTGCGACGCCGTCATTCCATCCTCACGGTTTGATCATTTCACGGCCCGGATGCAGAATGTGGTAAACCGTGATCAGCACCACCAGCACACAGGACAACCCAAGCACATACGGCACCCAAAACACCGGCAGTTGCAGCGTCATGCTAACCTCCCCCTTCGCCCTCAACGAATTCCCGTAATCCACACAACCCAGCGCCAACAGCGCAAACAGCCCGATAATGACCAAGCGAATAATCGTGTCCGTTATGATCCGGCCCCGGCGGCTGAGTTTGTGGTAGATAAACTCTATCGCAACATGCCCCTTGACAGCAGTCGTATAGGGCAACCCGGCTGCAACTGCAATTACAGCAGCAATCCGCACCACATCGTACGCGCCCGTAAACGAAAAGCCAAACACCCGCAATAGAACGTCAAGGCTCGTAACCAGCACCATGACCACAAGCCCCAACGCAGACACCGCGCGCAGCCCGAGCACCAGCTTACGCAATGCCTCCTCGCACAGCCCAACAAATCGCTGCCAACCGCCAGTCCCAGCCTGTTCTCCGGTCATTTCGCCCCCTTCGCAGCCGCCGCAATCCCTCCCCGGAGATCGTTTATCAATGCATCGCCCGGCAGACCCTTTTCTTTCGCTTTGCTGATGTACTCGTCAATAATGGGCGTTACCGCAGCCTGCCAGCGTTGCTTTTCGTCACCACTGAGTTCAATGCACTCCCGTTTCAGCTCGGTCACAAACGCTTTGCCTTCGCGGTCCGCCTCGTCCCACGCAGCACCGTGTTTGGCAATCCACTCGCGGCTCACATCAGTGAGAATCTTCTGCAAATCACCAGGAAGTTTTTCCCACTTGGCCTTGTTCATCACAACAAACATGACCGTGGTGTACCCGGTCGCCGGAGACGGCACAATGCACTGGACCACCTCGCCCTGTTTCCACCCTTTCAGAGTCTCCATTGGGCACAGAGTCGCATCCACAACGCCTTTCTGCAGCGCTTCATAAGTCTCAGGCTGGCTCATCGCCACTGCTGTTCCACCAAGCGCTTCGACGATCTTCGCAGACAGCCCCGTCGCGCGAACTTTCAGCCCCTTCAAATCGGCCAGCGACCGCACCGGTTTCTTGCTGGCCAGCACACCCGGCCCGTGCGCGTGCACATACAACACGTGCACATCGTTCAATTCTTGCGGCTTGTACTTTGCAATCATCTCGTTTGCAAGCCGCGTCGCAGTCGCGCCATCCGGATACCCAAGCGGAAGGTCCAATCCTTCCAAAAACGGAAATCGCCCGCGCGTGTACGCAAAACAGCTCATCCCCATGTCCGAAACGCCTTTCACCACACCCTCATAACACATGTCCGCCTTTGTCAATGAACCAGCCGGATAAACCGTGATCTTGATCCGCCCACCGCTGCGTTTCTCGACTTCACCGGCCCAGTTGGTTGCAGTGATGCACTGGACGTGCGTCGGTGGAAAGAAAATGCTGTACGACAATGAAACGGTTTCACCGCCAGCCCCGCCAGACGGAGGCGCTTCCCCTCGAGGTTTGCATCCCATGGCACAGCCCAGCGCAAGACCAAAACAAACAGCCACTTCCAACAGAGATCGAATGTTCATTGTTTTCATGCAGAATATTGATTGTAGGTTTACTGTCTCTGGCGTTCCACCGCACATCAATCCCGATTCCCTGTCGAGCCGCGAATTCCGATTCGACGCCCCTGTGCGAACGCAATTCCCCGGCCCACTCCAACGTTCAAAACGGCCCGTTCCCCGGCCATCCCCTTCACCGCCACACAGCCGGTTGCCCCGGATGCACACCACTTTCCAGCCTCACGGGCGCGGGGTTGCCCTCTTGCTACAGCATCCCAAGCCAATTTGCAACAACGAGAATTGCACCAAAGAAACCTCTCACTCCGAAATCCCGCCACCTCTCCCACAGACCCGTGCGAGCGGTTTTCCCGCACACGCTTCTTCCAGTTACAGCTTCGCGCCGCAATTGCTATCCGCCC
>JARYMD010000378.1 GCA_029907285.1 Verrucomicrobiota bacterium
TGGAGCAGCTTCCTGATACGGCACAAAGACCAGATAGTCGAAGTCGCCGTCCAGCGAGGTGAATCGCAGAGTTTGTGTGCCGCCCAACTCGAGCGGAACTATGGCACCGACGCCGTCTGCGAGCGGAACCAGGTTGTTCCGGCCCCACTCGCCTGTGCCGGGGGCAAGGAATGTACCGACCCTGTTCGGCGTGCCGCTTTGGACAATGGCGAGCTCACCATTCAGGTTGGTGGGTCCTGTGCCGCCATGCGAAAGAGCGGCGTACACTGCGTATTTGCCCTGCGGGAAGGTACGCGTGTAGTTGTACCAGTGGCCACCGCCCATCCAGCCGAGCCGGAACTCGCACTGCACAACACCGGCGCCGCGTTCGCGGTCGTTCGCGATGCTCACCGGCTGCTGCGGAGACTCACCGACCCGATACCATGGGTTGTTGCCATCGTCATAGGTCCGGTAGTAGTCAACATTGTGGATTGCGCTCAATCCGGCATAAGCGCCGCCCGCGTATGGCATCACGCTGGCTTCGGGCTTGTGTTGGCCGCCGTCGTAATCGAAGTCAGCCGCTTCAATGTAAAAGACCGGGGTCTTCATTTCGACGACGTCAAACGGCCACGGGATCGTTCGGCCGGCGAACCGAAGTTCTGCGTTGTGTCTCCCAACAGCCAGATCAGTTGCTGGTTTGAAAGACACGGTGGTTTCATCACCGGTCTTGGTGATTGTGGCGTCCACTTTGACGCCATCAAGCCAGAGCTCGACACCCGCCGGGTCAACTGCAGTTTCGCCATCGGCGATGCAAGCTTTGAGTGTCACATCCGGGCCGGGACGCGCGCCGCTCGTGAAGCTGGTGCTGTAATAATTGCCCGGGTTGTACCCGCTGAATGGGCCCGCACGGCCGGGAGCGATCCATTTGACGTACGGGACTCCCCTGCTGGTGATCGGGTACTGATAGGCCGGGACAGCGTCGGTGTAATTAGAAACATCATTAACCAGACGGCGATAATCATTGCTCGCCTTGATTATGCTGGTGTTCTTATCCCACGCACCGGTCATCCACTCGCAACTGCTGCCGCCACCGCCTTCGTACCAAAGGAGGCGGAACGGATACAGACCGGCTTGAGCAACCTCGAACGCAAACCAGCTCTGGTCATTGTCAGCGCCACGGCCGCCGTTGAATTCGCCGAGCACAAGCGGCGCGACCATGTTGCCTTCAGGACCACCGACGGTGACTCTGAACCCGTCGTCGCTGTTGACGTTCATCACGTAAAGACCGGCTTTCAGATCAAGCACGGTGAGGATTTCGACGGCGTAGTTGTCAGTGCCACTGCCGGAGCTGGCGGTTCCGGGGATGCCTGGTGGGTAAAGATCATCGCCGAAGCTGGCCGAGCCGCCACCGTCAGGGGCAACGTAGTTGATCGTCCAGAATTCTTCATAATACTTGCCATACTGGCTGTCCACGGTGAACTGGCTCAAGTCGGCAGTGTTTGGCCAGCCATAGAGACCGGCGAGCTGCATCTCGCCTAGGAGCGTGCTGTTGTCACGGCCGGTGTCCTGCTGGAACGTCCTGACAAGGAACCCGGTCTTGTTTTTGTCAACCTTGTTCGCAGGCAATGCGTAGGAAGGCGGAATAACTGGAGCTGTTCGGACAGTGAACGAGTTTGTGCGGGTGTAAGTTGTTCCGCCTGCAGCGAACTCGAGACCGATTGTGTGGGTGCCTCCTGCGAGGTTGCCTGGCGGATCGTAGGTAACTCTGGTAACAGCACCGGACTTGTTAACAGCAGGAGTCACGGCTGCGCCGTCAAAGGTCAATCTGACCGACCCTTGATCAACTGCGTCCGTGCCATCCTGAATCTCGATGGTAACTGCGATGTCAGGCATGTATGGGTTGCCCGAATTCCTGACCGGGTTGATGAATGACACGGCAGGCGGCACTGCGCCGGTAGCCTCGTAACATGCCATCACAGGCGCGCCAGCGTTGTTGATGAGTGCTCGCGCGGCCCTGTTTGGCATTTCGCGGTCTGCAGACCATTCAAAGTTTGCGCCCCCCGCGCCTTCGAACCAGACTGTCCTGAACGGATAGTATCCTGCAGCGGGAATGTAGAGCTTCGCCACCGAATCTGACGCGCCGCGGCCGCCATCGAACTCAGAGATAATTGTCGAGCCGAGGACTTCCTTGGCGTTCTTGAATGCGGTTGTGCGGAAACCGTCGTCGCTGTTGAAATAGACGTTGTAAACGCCGGGTTCAGGGAAATAAAGGTACGCTACGATTTCCGCTGCCATGTTATCCATGGCCTCTGAAGTGCCCGGAATCCAAGCGTCATCCCCAAACGCGCCGGCATTGCTGCCGTCGGCGAAGTTTATCAGAGGTTCGATGAAGTCCGCCGGTGAAATCGCATTGGCACCGAGCAAACCGTACAACTGCTGTTCGCCACGTGCGATTGTGTTCGGGAATGGCCAGGCCGAGTCAGGTGGAATCTGGTGGACTCTCACCTTGAATCCCTGTTTGCTGGTATCGACAGTTGTGGCCCAGTCGGCCGGGATTGCTATGTACGAAGGAACGGTGAACTCGCGCTCGCCGTTGACTTCGTTGCCCTCGGTATCTTTGATGGACACATACACCCTGTGGACGGAGCCAGCGACCATTGGGGCCGCTGCATCATACCAGCTAATTGTGGTGGTTGAACCGGCTTTTTCGACGGCCTTGGGTGTGACAGTGTTGCCATCGAGCTTCAGAACAACTGTGTTCGGGTCGGCAATAGCGGGGCCGGAGTCACTCACTGTAACAGTGAATCCGATTGGCGTGCCCGAGGCAGCGCCAATCAGCAGGGTCGAGGACGGGTACACAGTGACCGTGATGTCGTCGATGGCGGCGAACTCGTACGCGCCGCCGGTGCTTGCGCCGAACACAATACGGCCCGGCATAGGACTGAAGGTTGTTGCCAGATTGGTGACAATTTGGGTTCCTTTCCACCAGACGTTAACGACACCCAATTCGTTAACGGTCACCTTCAACGGCACCCACTTCAGATTCTCGCCTGTGGCGGGTGCGGGCATCTCAGGATCATCAGGACCGGTCATCAGCGTTGTCGCATCGTGCTCGTAGTCATGGTCCGGACCCAAATCGACGTTCGGCATTGCGATCTGCGTTAACTGCGTGCCGTCAACGCGGACGCTGATGCCACGGACGTCACTGGGGCCGTTGCTGCCGCCGACCGGGGCGTTGCCCGTGCCCCATGTGTCAAATCCGATGGCAATGCCTGTCTTTGTGCCTTCCTCGGGCAAGTTATCTTCATTGCCGCCGTTGTCGAAACTGCCGGCCCAACCGTCTGTTCTTCCGCCGCGGCCGGGGTTCGTCCCCCCGGCAATGAGATCGATTATTGGGTCATTCGCGCTCGCGTAGTTGACGCTGAAACCGTCTGCGGGCGCGCCGCTCCACTCGCCCAGTTTGATCATGCACTCGAACTCGAACGCCGCGGTGACGAAGCCGGGCGCGAAATCAGGAAACAGCACCGCACACGATTGGCCGGTGCTGTCGGTAAGCTTTATGTAGCCGCTGTTGTTGACTCCCCCAGAATCCATCCATTCTGCGCTGCCGACGAGGTCGAATTGACTCGGGTCAGGCGGAGTGTTGAGGTTGTAGGTGGCCGAGATTGGTTGGCCGAGCATCCTTAGCGCAGCCAGCCCAGTCACAGCCACCGCAAGAAGCGGGCCTGCTAATGAGGCTCTATTGCGGGATAGTGGTTTGAGTTTTCTCATGATTACCTCCTAACGGTTTGGTTTCGGCTCTCGGGTTTCTGCCGTCAAACACAAAGCCCTCAGCCGGTCTGAGAGGCAAACCGCTTCAGGCTTTCGCCAGATTTCATGGCCCATCGGCATAACTCACCCAAAAGACACTGTCATTCCATCCGAATTCCATATTCCTGGCAAGAAAAAAATAAAAAATTTGACATAATTGTCCACTCCGAAACAGTGCCGATGTTGATCGTCTCAGCGCGGTGCAGGCAGGAACTCTAACAGCGATGGGTTGTGCTGCGGATTGGGCGATGCTGCGCCCACGGCCGTTAGAGTCCCGCCTTTGGGCGGAACAGTTTTCATGTCGTTGGGAGTTGCTCTGGCAGTGCTGCGTCCAGTTGGATAAAGTGCCAGGCTCGTAGTTTGGGTTTTGCCCCCTGATTGTGGGGTGGCGGGCAAATCGTCCCCTGTTCCGATCCGCAGTTGCCCAA
>JARYMD010000379.1 GCA_029907285.1 Verrucomicrobiota bacterium
GGACCAATGACTCGAGGGCCGAAGGCCCGGCCCCATACCAGCCTTGGCCAGCGGCCCAGGTCACAGGCGCCAGATCAGTATCAATAAGGGCTGAAGGCCCGTATTATGCACGTTTCCTGACGACTGACCGTTCGAGAACGTTAAACGTACAACGCTCAACGTACAACGCACAAAGGGGCTGCTGCACAACGAATGCTCAACTCAAAGCCGCCTAAAGGCGGGACTCTAACGGCCGCGGGCATGCCATCGCCCAATGCGCCCGACAAGCGATCGCTGCCAGAGCTCCGCGTTTGCGCGGAATTGAAAGGCTGTCTGTCACTCTATTTGTTCCTTCCGCCAGTTTGCGATTGCTGCGCAAAACCTCCAAGATCATAATACACAAGAGCATATGGACACACAGTCGCATCTGGTTTCAGAGGAAGGAACGGAACGATTCCCAACACATCGCTGCACCCGCCGCGCTTTTCTTGGCACTGCGGCTTTTGCGGCCGCCGGGACCACCTTCGCCGCACCAAGACTGGTGGCTGCTGACACAGCACCGCGCAAGGTCAGAATCGGGGTTGTCGGTGGAGGGTTCGGATCGGACTTTCAGTGGCATGAACACCCGGATTGCATCGTGGCCGCAGTAAGCGATTTGCGCGAGGACCGCCGACAGAGACTGATGAACGTCTATAACTGCTCAAAAGCTTACCCGTCGATCGAGGAATTGGTCAAAGACCCGGGCATAGACGCAGTCGCCATATTCACCGACGGCCCGCTGCATGTGCAGCATGTGGTTGAAGCCATGAAACACGGCAAGCACGCTATATCGGCTGTCCCTGCAGCGTGGGGGAGAATCGAACAGGCCGAGCTGCTGCTCGATACGGTTAAGAAGCATGGTCTCATCTACATGATGGCCGAAACCGGGTATTACCAGCAGTCCACCATATCGGTCCGCAAGTTCTATAAAGAAGGCAAGTTCGGCCACCTCTACTACTGCGAAGCGGAATACCAGCATCCGGGACTGGAGGTTCTGTATCTCGAAGGCGGCAAGCGGACGTGGCGGTACGGCCTTGCGCCGATGCATTACCCAACGCACAGCTCTTCTCAGCTCATAAGCGTCACAGGCGAACGGCTGGTCGAGGTCGTATGCCATGGCTGGGGCGACAACAGCCAGTTCCTGAAGGATAATCCGTACGGCAACCCGTTCTGGTGTGAATCTGCAATGTTCCGAACCAACCTCGGAAACGCATTCCGGATGAACGTTTGGTGGAAAGGCGCCCATCGCGGCTGTGAACGCGCCCAATGGATCGGCGACAAAATGAGCTTTTACTCCGCGCACCCAAACGGCCTCGGACCGGTAATCATCCGCGCCACTGACGAAATCGAGAAGGACGACGCCGGATGCGAACGCAAAGCGCCCCAATTCGAGCATTACAAACAGGTGGAATGGTGGAAAACTGATCTTCTCCCGGAACCGTTGCGGCATCCCAGCGGACACGAAGGTTCGCACACGTTCCTGACGCACGAATTCGTGGATTCGGTTTCTCATGGCAGGCGGCCGGCCATTGATGTGTACGAAGCCCTCGCCTACACTGTGCCCGGGATTGTGGCGCACCAGTCAGCGCTCCAAAACGGCGCGCTTCTCAAAATCCCGCAATTCGACCCGGCTTGAGCGCCGCGCAGTGGCGCGTGTTGGGCGGTTTGAGTGCCTCTGTTGCTATTGCTGGATTAAATAAATGCTGACAACGCAGCACAGCATCATCAGGATTTGCCCTGCAGCAGGAATTGCGGACTGATGCTCCGGAAGCCGCCGATTGTACAGACATTGCCACAGAATGGTCGGCAAAAGAGCTCAGTTTGCATGACTTGTCTGACCTCCTGTGGGAGGCAAACGGAATTAACCGTCCCGAAATCGGGAAACGTACCGCGGCCTCGGCACAAAACGCCCAAGACATCGCGCTTTTCTGCGCGTCCACAGGACTCGCCACCCGGCCCGCGCTTCCATGGATAGAGACAAAACCAGAACCATTTTGTAGCTGACCGAGAATCAGTATCCACTCCTGAACCATCCCGTGGGCTGGCCAAAATAGTCCCCGGATTGAAGACACCTTGCATTGACAACAGACCGCTTTCACTGCATTAAGTGCCAAGCCAAATCGACAAAACCGATGGCTATTAACAACAAACCGGGAATCCCGTAACACAGGAATCAAATGAACGACTACATTCGATTAACTGGTGCAATGGTCGGCTTTGGAGCGTTGGCATCTTTGGCAGCTCAGGAAGCCGCCCCAAACCCAACCGCATGGAAAACCACTGCTACGATCGGCGCCGCGCTTACAAGAGGCAATAGCGAGACCTTGTCCGTGAGCGGTGGGGTCAACACCGCAAAGAAATGGTCACAAAACGAGCTCTCTTTCGGCACAGGCTTCGCATACGCAGAGGACAAAGACAGTGTCACCGCATCGACCATCACCGGCTTCGGGCAGTACAACCGGTTGTTTAACGAGCGGTTGTTCGGTTTTGGCCGGGTAGATGCGCTGCATGACGACGTCTCTGACATTGCCCATCGCGCCGCGTTGAGCGCAGGCCTGGGCTACTATCTGATCAAGACCGACAAGGTCACACTGACGGCCGAAGTTGGCCCTGGCTACGTTTTCGAACGGATCGGAGCGGAAGAAGTCTATCCCGACGGAACTGTCAAACGCTTTTGGGACGACCGTGATTATGCCACAATTCGGTTCGGCGAAAAATTCACCTGGCAGATAACAAAGACCGCACGATTCTGGCAAAGCCTCGAGTACACGCCCATGATTGAGGACTGGTCCGATTACGTCGTCAATGCCGAAGCCGGCATTGCCACAAAAATCTCTGAGCACTTTGACCTGAGACTCGTCGCCCAAGATACCTACCGCAGTGTTCCCGCTGCAGGGCGCAAAGAAAACGATTTCAAGCTCCTGGCCCAAATCGGTTACACTTTCTGACGATCATCCAGGTGACGGCAGCAGCGTCTGCGCAGAAGCCATTGCACGCCCGATTGGCATTGTGTGCCGATTTCGGATGATTGCATCTTGCGCAAGCCAGTTTCTGGAATGCAGAATTGCAAATGTCGAGGGGCTGCAAAATGCGGCCCCTTGTTGTTGATCCCGATAAACCGCAAAGCCGACACACAAAAGACATGTCATTTGCCCCTGACAAACTGCTCTCTGATTTGATCGCAATACCAAGCGTTAATCCGGCCTTTGCCGCCCCGGGAGATCGACACGCCGGCGAACAAATGCTTTGCAATTTCATCGCCGACACTCTTGCCAAATCCGGGATCGAGGTCGAACTCCACAACATAGCCGAAGGACGACCCAATCTCATCGCGCGCCTCAAACCGGCAAAAAGAACCCGTTGCCGGGTGATTCTTGCCCCGCACACGGATACGGTGGCCGGGTCACCTGAGCAGTTCATTCCCCGCAACACAGGGAACCGCATTTACGGGCGCGGCGCGTGTGATACCAAGGGCAGTTTGGCAGTGGCTTGCACGGTGCTCACTCAGCTCGCCCTGACGCGAACCCGCCCCGCCCGCACGGAAATTCTCGTCGTAGCATTTGCCGACGAGGAATACGCCCAGCTTGGGTCCCGCACCTTCGCAAAATCAGGCGTGCGGGCAGACCTCGCCATCGTAGGCGAACCCACCAGCCTCAAGGTGGTCACAGCCCACAAGGGCAGTTTGTGGCTCGAGTTCAAGACCCGTGGCAAAGCCGCCCATGGCTCAACTCCGCATCATGGCAAGAACGCCATTTATGAAATGGCGCGCCTTATTGCCTGCATTGAAACGCATTACACCGGCATCCTGAACCGCCGAAAACATCCGCTGCTGGGCTCTCCGACCATAAGCGTCGGCACCATTCATGGAGGAATTCAGCCAAATACCGTGCCCGACGCGTGCAGGATTATCGCCGACCGGCGCACGCTGCCCGGTGAGACCGACACCACAGTCTGCCGCGAACTCAAAGCTCTCCTGAAGGCCAACAAACTGCATGCATCTGTAAGAAGCGTAAAACCCGCCCCATGCCCGCCGCTGGATACAAACCCGGAGATTCCACTAGTTCGAATGTTCCTTGATTGCGCGCACCAGACCATGCCGGCCGGGGTGGATTTCTTTTGCGATGCCGCAGCGCTCGCCTCGTCAGGCATCCCGAGCGTTGTTTTCGGGCCGGGCAACAACGCCCATGC
>JARYMD010000037.1 GCA_029907285.1 Verrucomicrobiota bacterium
GCCCCGCGTGGTTGGAGGTCTTGCGGTGTTCAAGAGTCGGGGGCGTTGCCCGTCAGGCGACTTTGGTTCCGGCTACGCCGGGCTGGGAAATATGCGGGCTCTTGGAAACCCGCGCCAAACCTAACAAATAGTTGTTCTTCTACAGTGTGTCAGTATTCGCGTTGCGGAAATCGGCTCTGACGGGGAGCACGGCTTGCTGTCTGGAAATTGAGATTCTCTCGTCTGGGCGCGGGTTTCCTGGGCCCGGAAATCTCACCTGGGTGAACGCACCGGTGAATCCGAGGGGGTGGCCGGTGAGATTTCCGGGTTAGATTAGAGCGGTGATTATTGACGTGTGAGGCGATAGAACTTGGTTCCGGGCCCGACTGTGATAACTGTCGGGTTGGCAGTGCCAACGGCTGTCCAGTTCGGAGCCGACAGGCTGTCTGTGGCTTGCAGCACCCAGCCGGTCGCCGCAGGCGCCCAAGACACGGTCACGGTTGTGCCAGTGAGCCTGATGCTCAAAGTAGGCGCCGGACCGCCAACACCTGGCGTTGGGTCTTCCGCCGGAGCTGGGTGAGTGAACACAGTGTAGAAGTTCACTTCTCTCGGACTGTCGTTGCCCAGCTCGGGTTTGTTCTGCATGTTGATCTCGCCTTTGGCAGCGATCATGATTTGTTTGGTGGTGATAGCCGGATTCATCTGCAGGCTTCGTATTCCACCGGTCTTGGCTGTGTTGATGAACGGGAAGAAGCTGTGGGTGAGCGGCGTGATTGCCTTGGTGTCTTCGTTCAACGCCATGACACGGGCGGCTACCTGGCTCTGCTCGTATCCTTCCGGCATGGACGTCCACGCCACAACCACCCGGTTGAGGGCATCAACAGCCAGCCCGACACGATCAGCCGTGCCGGGGAATCCAGCCTCGCTCACGTCCTGCACGGCGACGAAGCTCAAGTCGCGTGAATCGAACACAGCCAGCGAAACGAGGTGGCCGCCGGTTGTGCCGGCGAGGAACACATAGGGGCTGTTGATGTGACCCTGAATGCGGGTGCCGTCGCCACGGCCACGGTCGAAGCTACGGCCGGAGATTGCCTGATCGATCTGTCCCTTGAGGTTGCCGTCGTTGTCGTAGAAGTAGATGATGCCGTTCATACGGACGGCGAAGCCACCGCGGTATGCGCATGCGTTGGACCAGATATCGCCGTCTGCGACCTTGAACGTTTCTTTCACGACTGTTCCGTCAGGCGCAAAGATGGTGGCAACGCCGCAGTTGCCGTCGGGTCTGCGCACTCTGCTGCGGTCCTCAACGACAGACACGAAGTTGCCGTTGTCGAGGCAGGCGAGTTCTCCGCCGAAACGCGTTACCTGGTCGCCAATGAGCGGGCCCTCGGTCAGGCGGCCGTTGGCGGAGTCCTGGACTTTGGACAGAGGCGTTGGGGTAAGCGTTGCCAAATCGAGTTTGAAAGTTTGGACGCATCCATAACGCGCACTTGAGTTGTCAAGCAGTGAGGAGAACAGGTCCCACCGCCCGTCGGAATTGAACAGGTCCGGGTACCCATGCGGTGAAACCTCTGCGCCGGTCATGAAGTTCACTGCGCCGGGGCGCTTGTCGCCGGCCACGCGGCCCGGGTTACCGTTTTGGCGTGACAGGTTGAATTCATCGCCGTAGGGCGCGCCGGCATCGGTATAGAAGGCATACGTCAGTTTTGCGGGCTTGCTGCCATCGACAGGCTGCAGTTGGACGACAAACTGCTGTTTGTCAGCGGTGTTTGTGGCAAAAGTGTTGCATTCGATGAGGAAGACGCTGTTGCCAAGGACGCTCGCGTAAGGTTCCCAGTTGCCGAGCGCGTTGTATTGCGGGGAGTCAATCACTGTATCGGGAACGATGCGGGTCAGGCCCTCGGCTTCGATTGTTCCCGGCTCGTAAGGGACGCCGAACAACCTTCCAGCCACAAGAGGCGTTCCTGGGTAATCTGGCGAGTTCTTGCTTCGCCAAACGACGGCGAATCGATCGCCTCGGGCGAACACGCGTGGGTTATCGGACTTGTCCCAGCCAAATGCCTCGCTCTCGCTGATGTAGAACGTGCCGCCGATTGGTTTTCCGCTGGCATCCAGCACCCGGCCCATCACGAGGTTGTCCGCCCAGTCGTTCTCGATGCGTGCATCCCAAACCGCAAACACGCGGCCTTCGGCGTCGATCGCTGCGTCTGTTCCACCAACATTTGTGAGCACATAGTCATCGGAGACCGGCTTCGAGTAAACCAGCGTGCCATCGGCTTTGAGGACAGTCACCCAAACACGCAGGGCTTGCTGGTCATCCCGACCGGAGCAGATTGCCACATAAAGGTTGTCGCCGTTGCCATGGAACCCGGCGCCATCGCCTCTACCACCGCCAGCGGCGATTTCTTTTCCGGTCAGTGTGCCAAGGTCAATGTTCCCTGTGATTGGGTTGCCGTCGTTGTCGAACAGCCGGACCGTGGCGCGGCCGCCTGCTGACCACCGGACGCCGAAGCCGTTCTTGGTTACGCCAACGCCGTGCCACATTTCACCGGGAGTCGGTGTGTCGCTCACCAGTGTTTCTGCTTTGACCACATTGCCTGCGGGATCAACGATGCGGAAGATGACGTGTCTTCCTTTTTCGGCGCCGTTGTACTTGAATACCAGATCATCTTCCTGCCGGCTTTCTCCGACAATGACGATATTGCCGTTGGACAGGTAATCCCAGTCGCCGATGCGGATTGAACCTGCGCCTTGGGCATAAGCCGAGCTGACTCCAGTCACGATGCCAATCGGCTTCCCATCGTCTGTTAGCAGTTGCACGGCGGGGTAATCGTCTTCATTTGCATCGGTCCAGGGCGCGAACTCGACGACTTCCTTGCCGAGGTCCCAGGTGCTTGAACCCATGCCGACGCCCGTGCCAAACAGGTTAGCCTTGATTTTCGGTCCCCAACCGGTCCGGCCCGAGATCGCGCTGCCATCCTTGCGGAAGTAAGACAAAAACCGCGTTGTGATCGTTTGCCCTGCATAAGCAGGATCGATCGAGGTCACAACGGTGTCCGGTGTTATTGGTTGTCCGAGTGGATTGTACAAGGTCCAGACCGCTTCCCAGTCGGTCAGCCCGTCTCCGTCGTCTTCCCAGCCGATTATGACGTTGCCGCTGCTGGAAATGGCGACACCAAGACTTTCTGTCTTGTTGTTGTTGACATTGTCCGGCGGCGTTGCAGCCGGCGGGGGGTTGACGTAGAAAGTGTCTGATCTGGGAACCAGTTTGTTGTCTTGAGGTGTGCCAGTGACAAGCTGCGCTGTTGCTGTGGACAGGCACATCGCAGTGCCCACGACAATAGTAATACCAACCAGTTTCGGCTTCATTGTATCTCCTTTTTTCGCTCAGTTCATTGCGGTTACAACACGGCACTGCTGACGCATCCGCTGGCAGTCAAAAGGCAGGATCGAGACGCCTTCCTGCAGAGCACAGACTGCGGCAGCACCATTTTGCGTGCTCCGGTCTGCCGGTGCCTCGCAAAAGATAGTATGAACTTGATACATTCGAAGAAGATACGCAAGACTTTTCGCGCGAAAAAAGGCACCGGCAAGATTGCCGGTGCCCTCGCGAATTACCGAAAAACGCGCTGCTACTACTGCACGGTGACCGGGCTGCTTGTGGCGTCGGCCTTGTTCGAGTCGGTCACGTCCGACACGGTGATTGTTTGTTCACCCGCGGTCCACAGAGTAACTGTGAATGTTGCTGTGCCCCGGGTCAGAGCTGTCTGCTGTGGGGAGAACTCGGCCCATTCGTCTGTGCTGGTGAGTTTGACGACGTCCAGCGCGATTGACGCGATGTTCCAGTTGTCATCGACGGCGTTGACAATGACGTCGAATGGAACACCAGCGTTCTGTGGGATTGGGGTGCCTGTTCTGCCGGTTGGGGTGCCGGGGGCGGCGGTTTCGCCCGGAAGCAGTATTTGGAGTTTCTTGAACTCGCGTTTCACAAGGCGCCAGAAACCGGCATCCGGACCTGGCAGATCGCCCTGCCGCAGCAAGACGCGGTGTTTTCCGCCCACGTCGAAGCCTGTCGGCGCCGGAGAAGTCCATGGGCCGAGCACGGTCGGGCTTCCTTCCAGCACAAAGCCCATTGCAGGCAAAGTCCAATCAACCCAGTACTTGGCGTCTGTTGGGATTTCCTGAACTCCGTATGTTGCGCTGGATGCGAGAATCTCCCACACATTGGTGTCAAGGGGCTGGCCGAGGAAGTTGGAATCGACGGCAGGGGCGTTCGGAGTGCCGGTGATTTTGACCCCGGTAAGGACCGCCATCTGGCCTATGCGATCGAGCGAATTTGGGACGATGCCGACGTAAATCTTCATGGTATTGTTGAAGATCGGGACGATGTCAGGCGGGAGATTGGTGGCCAATGTGCCGCCGCTGGGAGCGGTCACAGTGATGTTGGTGTCGTGGTCAAACGTGATTGTCCACGTGCCCAGTGTTGTTGGGTCCCAAACACCGCCAAGGTTGCCGGCGCCCCAGAGAATGCCGTTGTCATCGGGCGAGTTTGTTTTGTAACGGACTTCGGACCATGCAGCGCCGCTTGCCTGGTTCATTATCCGCCACAGGAGAACGTTCGGCTCGTGCCAGTCGGCGTCCGCGCGGTTATCCGGTGTTCCAGGCACGAAGTAGATGTGCAGTTGGAAATCTGGATGCGCGTTGTCGGCCAGTTTGGCAACGGTGAGGGAGTAACTGACCGGTCCCGTTGCGCCCACCCATGAATAACCGTCGCCCAGCGTGCGGATGTTCTGTCGATCCCACTGGCCGCCGGTGGCGGCGACAAAAGCGAGTCCGGGGATGGGCTTGTCAAGTGAGAGGGACGGTGGTGGGGGCGGAGTTGTGCCTTTGAGGATTACGTTATCGATCCAGAACCCGTATGTGCCACCGGCGTTTTTCTGGGCCTCGGTAATCCATTTCTTGAAGACGATGCCTTTGCTTGGGTCTATGCCTGCGATGGCCGGGTTTATGGGCACGCTGATGTGCACCCAGCCGTTGGCGGCCTGTTGTGGGACCTCGATGTTGCTGATTGTCGGCCGAATGTTGAACCCGGGATAATCGACTGCCCAGATTGTTATGCCGCCTTCACCGCCTTGAGGCGGAGAATTGAATTCGGCGATCGACAGCGATTTGCTCGTGTCCCACTTGATGTCAAACTCGATGCTTTGGTATTCGGATAGATTGAAATTGGCAGAACTTGGGTGCCACCACGGGTTCCCCTCGATGCAACCGTAGATTGTCAGGGTGTTTTGATCGGCGGAGAAATCTGCAGAGATGTAGCAGGCACCGCCGCCGTTGCCGGTGTTGTCTTCTGCAGGGTCGTGTTCGGCCCTGGCATTGCCCCATGCTGTTCCCCAGCCTGCGACGTCGCTGTCAAACGTGCCGAGGACGAGGTCAGTTGCCGCCAATCCAGCGGCAGTGCAGGCCGTCAAACCCAAACCAACCAAAGCTGACTTAAACCACCTTGTCGTATTCGATCTTGTGTTCATAGACTCATGCTGGATAGTTCAGTGAACCCTTTGCCAGCGGGATTGTTGGCCGAGTCGTTGTTGCGTGAACACGCTGGAGCAGCGGGCACCAACAAGAACCAACACGAGGCCGTTGGCAATGAACAAGTTCACATTAACAGACTTAAGATGCCATAAACCTACTCTGTGTCCAGCGCCCGTCATGTCACCAGAATTGAGTACACGGCCAGCGCGGACATTTCGCAGCCGGGTGTGCCCTGCATGCAGGGGGTTCATGCACGGTAGGGCTCGCTGTCCCAGCGAGCCGAAATTAGGACATGTGCTGATCCATTCGGCGCGCCGGGGACGGCGCGCCCTGCCGTTGATGTGTGCTGTGCTGTTGAACGTTGCGAGTTGAACTTTGTATAGCCTGGTTTCCTGCGCCCGGGAATCCCAATGGAGTCAAACTTTGGGTGGCTTGGTCTGGTCAGGCGGCGGGATTTGCGGGTTAGGCGCTCCAATAAATCGGTTGCAGGCTGGGAAAAATGTTGTGCTTTTCCTCGAGGCTGGCGAGAGCGGTTGGGTTGATGGTGCTGGTTGTAATCTGCTCATGCAGTGAAAGGTAATTCCGAAGGTGAGTCTCGACTCTGTGACGGGCGTAATCAGGGTTTGTGCCGGTGTGGATCATGAACGGCCAGTCGCTTGCTTGTGCAAGCATGAGCTCGCGCGCGGCCTGTTTGAGTGCGCGCCCGGTCAGGCCGTTTGCATTCGAGTACCATTTGACCAATTCGACGAACTTGTCTTCTGCTGCGCGGAGATGTGGTTGGATCCATGCATTGCGTTCGTTGAGCCAAACGCCGAGGTGGCCCTGGTCTCCCCATGTGGAAGGGCTGGGGCGCGCAACCTGGTTGGTTGAATGGCGGCGGAGGTAATCGGTGGGGGTGATGAAACTGAATGCGGGTGATTCGGCCAAAGCCATGCGGGTCATGGTGTCAATGAAAAGCACGCCCTCATGCCACCAGTGCCCAAACAATTCAGCGTCGTACGGTGCGACAATCAGCGGTGGCCGGTCCATTGCGGGCTCGATTCTGGCCATTTGCCGCACCCGGCTTTGGATGAAATGCTTGGCGTGTTGTTGAACGGCTTCTAGCGCAGCCGCAGGATCGTAAATGGCCTTTTCGCCGCGGACTCCTGTTATTGCATGGTACTTGATGCCCGTGAAACCGCGCCGCCCAGGCGATGGAAGAAACGGTTCGATGTAATCGAGGTCGAGGTCGAATCCGATGTCGCGGTAAAAATCGCGGTATCGCGGGTCGCCGGGGTAACCTTCCAGTCTGCTCCAAACCTGATTGGCCGAATCGCGGTCGCGCCCGACCACAGCCAATCCGTCGGGCGTAAACACGGGGCTGAAAGTGCCGTACCGCGGGCGCGGAGTGCCGTGCAGCAGACCATGTGATTCCACTATGAACCAGCGCACGCCGGCCTCGGTCAGAGCCCACTCAATCTCGGGCGAATAAGCACATTCAGGCAGCCAAAAACCAATCGGGTCTCTCCCGAAGCATTGCCGGTAATGATCCCGAGCTGTAAGCACCTGGGCTCTCAATGCGCCGGGGGAATTGGCCAGCAGCGGCAAAAGAGCGTGCGTGGCTGCGCAGGTGATGATTTCGATCCGGCCATCGTCCTGGAGCTTGCGGAAAGCGCCGATCAGATTCCGTTGACAGGCGAGCCAGAGGGACCGGATTTGGCGGAAACGATTCGCATAGTTTTCGGCAAGACGCTTCATCTGCGGTTCCCACTGCAAGCGCAGCGCTTCGCGGTCGGCAAGCTCGATCAGGTCTTCGAGTCTTCGCTCGTAGCGGGATTGAAGCAGCGGGTCCAGCAGCATCGAACAGAGCGTTGGGGAAAGACAGATGGTCATTCTTGCGTTGATGCGATCGCGTTTCCAACCACGCAGCATTTCGAGGATTGGCAGGTATGTCTCTGTGATTGCCTCGTAGAGCCAGCTCTCTTCAAGGAAACGCGGATGCTCCGGATGGCGAACAAACGGGAGATGAGCATGCAAAACAAGCGCAAGGTAGCCTGGCATTGTGACAACAGCGTCTGGTTGGGGGTTTGAACCGATCCAGTTTGTGATGTTTGCGGCCGGGTATGATTCAGCTCTTTCGAGGAGGCGCGGGTGGCGGCGCAAGCTTTGGAGACTGCGGCGCAGGTTCAACCTTGCCTTCGTGGGCGGTGCGCCGATGGAACGTCAGTCTTGCGCGCCGCTTGTCGCTGCCATCCGGTGCAGTCGCCTCGATGGCGAGTTCGTGTTCTCCGTCCGGGAAACAAAAGCGGAAGCTGAAAGTGCCGTCCGGGCGCAGTCTGACAGGCTGCCCGGAGACAGTGAATGAGGCACGCGGATCGGTTGCACCATACACAACAATTTCAACATTAAGATTGAGCCAGAAACCACGTCTTTCGGCCTGGGCAGGCCTGGCAACTGCGATGCTCGACGGGGCCTCTTGACCCGCCTGCGCTCCAAACGGCGCTTGCGGAGAGAATGCCAAAGACGAAGGTTGACCACCCACGATGGGCGGCGTCAGTTTTTCCTCGATCAAAGGCACGACTGTGGCCGGAAATCCCGGCGCAGGGGCTGGCGAAAGCTGTGGAGCTGGTTCACCGGCTCTCTGCTCTGGCGCAGGCCGGTGGAGAGGCCGGATTGGCGCCTCCAAGGGAATGGTTGCAACCTCGTAGGCTGCTTCTTGGGAACGTGCCGTCGGCGGTGTTCTAACGACGGCGGACCTTGCCATGCACACCCATCTGTCAGGCTTTTCTTGATACCCAATCTCCGCAGAATACAGCTCGTCGCTGCGCGGCACTTCGACAAACCATGTGCCTCGCCGTTTCTGCGGAACCACGATCGGCACGCGACGAACAAGGTTGTTTCGGGCCGGCCCAGAATAAATGCGCAGCTCGGCGGCCAAACCTTTTGCGAGCGATTTGATGCGTTCGATCTGATCCGCGCTGGCATCCCACTGCGCGCAGAGCCATTGGGGGTCTCTGGCAATTAGCAGCAACCGGCCGGTTTCGTACGATGCAGGCAACGATTCCGGCGGTTCGGTTGGCGCTGGGATGTTGAGAGCGGCTTTGTCGGTTATCGGACCGAGAGCGAATCGTTGACCTGGTCCCTCGGTTGGGGACGGTTTCGCTGCGGGCGTGCTTTCTGCGACGAGTTTTCGTGTTCTGGGTGGTTTGTGAGTTGGCCTGGCTGGCGTTACCGAGCCGACGGCGGTGGGTTTGACGCGCAGCTCTGGCGCGGGCGGTTTGGCCGGTTGGACTCCGGCTGCAGTTTTTCTTCCACTGCGTGAGCGTTGCGATGGCACTGTTTGCTTGTGCTCTGTGCTCTTGGCGGTCTTTGCTGCGGGAGGGCGTGAAGCAGAACGAGAATCTGCCGCAGTTGTTTTTCGTTTCGGCGCCTTTTTCATGAACACCAGTTTCCAGGTTTCCTGCATCATTAACAAGCTGGAGAAGTAAAATCCACGTCAGGCTTCTGTGCAAATGAAATGTCACCTTGCCCTCGGGCAAATTCAAATCTTGAGGGGGCGAGCAATTTGCCCGGAGCGGTGGCATCGCGCGAACCGGGAACGTGTGCGGCGCGCTTGCCGGCGCTGTCATGGCGCTCAGCCTTTTCACCGGCCGGAACCGTCCGGCCGACCCGCGGGACGAGAACTGCAGACTCATCCAGCAAGTGATCCGCCAATTTGAAGCGCGGTTCGGCACGGTGCTTTGTCGGCATCTCATCGGATGTCGGCTCGACACCCCGGACGGACACCAATATTTCGTTGAAAACAACCTTCGCGCCAAGTGTGCCGTATTCACCAGCGAGGCCGCACGGATGGCAGCCGAGGCCTTGATGTCCGCATCTCCGCCTCCGGACGCGGGACTTTCACCGAAATGAAGCTTTGGGTGGCTTGGTCTGGTCAGGCGGTGAGATTTCCGGGTTGGGCCGTGCAGGCAAGAGCGTTGCATGCGCGGTTTCACTGCGACCCGCGGCGGAGGATCTGGTCAACGAAACCGGTCGAATAGACGCCGCGCCGGAAATCAGGGTCTTGCAGGATGCTTTGTTCGAATTGGACAGTGGTCTTGATGCCGGCGATCAGGTACTCGCCCAGAGCGCGGCTCATGCGGTCGAGGGCTTCGCGCCGGTCCCGCCCGAAGGTGATCAACTTGCAGATCAGGGAATCGTACATGGCAGGGATGCTGTAACCACTATAGACGTGGCTGTCCACGCGCACGCCCCGGCCGCCGGGCTGATAGTACATTTCAATCCGGCCCGGCGAGGGTCTGAAATCGTCGTACGGGTCTTCGGCGTTGATTCTGCACTCGATTGCATGGCCGCGCGGATGCACATCTCCTTGGGAAATCTTGAGCGGCTCGCCCATTGCAATCAGGATTTGCTGCTTGATGATGTCTATTCCGGTGACCTCCTCGGTAATTGGGTGCTCGACCTGGATACGCTTGTTAACTTCGAGGAGGTAGAAGTTGCCATTGTCGTCCACGATGAACTCGACAGTGCCCGCGCTGTTGTACTGGGCGAGCTCGATGATTTTGATGGCGGCGCGCCCCATTTTTTTGCGCAGGTCCTTGTACTTGTTCTCGATAAGCGGGGAGGGTGTTTCTTCGATCAACTTTTGATGGCGCCGTTGGATCGAACAATCCCGCTCGCCCAAATTGATGACGTTCCCGCGTGTGTCAGCAATGATTTGGAACTCGATGTGGTGCGGGTTTTCGAAATACCGCTCGATGTACACTCCGGAGTTGCCGAAACACGTTTCGGCCTCTGTCCGGGCCGTGTGATAGCATTTCTTGAGTGAAATGTCGTTGTGGGCAATCCTCATGCCGCGGCCGCCGCCGCCGGCCACGGCTTTGATCAATACCGGATACCCGATCTTCCTTGCCACGCTCAGAGCTTCTTCTTCGGATTCCACCGTGCCTTCAGAGCCCGGGGGGACAGGCACGCCGGCTTTTCTGGCAAGAGCGCGGCTCACAGCCTTGTCGCGAAGCGCTTCCATGGCGCGCGAACTGGGTCCAATGAACCTGATGTTGCACTTCTCGCATATCTCGGAGAAATGGCTGTTTTCCGACAAGAATCCGTACCCTGGATGGATGGCATCGACATCGGCGATTTCAGCGGCGCTTATCAACCTGTCGATTCTGAGATAACTTTCGCTGCTGGGTGGCGGGCCGATGCATATTGCCTCGTCAGCCATCTGGACGTGCATCGAGTCGGCATCGGCTTCGGAATAGACCGCGACGGTCTTGATACCCATCTCTTTGCAGGTGCGGATTATCCGCACTGCAATCTCGCCGCGGTTTGCGATCAGAATCTTCTCGAACATCAGGGTGTCAGAGGTGGATGGGGCGTTTCGGAAAGTCCATGCCATGTTTCGCAGCCAACCTTGCCACCTTTACTCCGCCGGGCGAATCTTGAAAAGCGGCTGGCCGAACTCGACCGGCTTCCCGTTTTCAACCAGAACCTGAGTGACAACTCCATGGACTTCGGCCCTGATCTCGTTCATCACCTTCATTGCTTCGATTATGCAAACCACCGTGTCAGGGTTCACTTCGCTGCCCACATCAACGTATGGCTCGGCTTCGGGTGAAGGCGCACGGTAAAAAGTGCCGATCATTGGTGATTTGATGTCAATTTCCGATGGTTGTAATGGTTTTGGCAGCTGAACCATCGGTTGCACGGGCTGAGAAGGCGGGAAATGGCCGATGCCAGCGTTTGGGCCGACCTGTTCATCGGCTTGGGCGCCTGCGTTCGGGCCGTTTGGACCCCGCTTCAGCCGGATTTTGAACCCCTCTTTCTCCAGCTCGAACTCACAAATTGAGTTCTTCCGCATCAGGTCGATGATCGCCTTGATGTCTTTGAGGTCCACAGCAGCCTCCACGTTGGTTGGTTTGGCCTAGACTTGCTAGTGTTCACATTCATTAAGCAAAAGAGCAGAGGCCGAAAACCGACCCTGCTCCAAACCCTAACTGTATGAATCGGCCAAGAAGCTAGGCAAACCCCGGGTCGCAGTCAAGCAAACATTCCGTTCTCGGGCAAAATCGGTCATCCAACTTCCACGTCGGCAACTCAATGTCCGGCTCTGTTTTCCCCGGCTACCATTATCGCGGCTTCGAGCCCCAACAGATAGCTCCCCGCCCCAAAACCAAGCACCTGCCCGCAACAGACTGGCGCAATCAACGATTCCCGCCTGAACGGTTCCCGCGCGTGAATGTTGGACAAATGGATTTCAATGGCCGGTATCCCGCAGGCCGCAATCGCGTCCCGCAAAGCAACGCTTGTATGTGTGTAAGCCGCTGGATTGAAAACAATTACGTCGAACTTGCCCCGCGCCCGCTGAATCAAATCCACCAAAACACCCTCGGAATTCGACTGCGCAAATTCCACTTCCACCCCGCGTTCGGAAGCACGCTTCCGCACCTCGGCTTCTATCTCCCCCAAGCTGAGCCGACCGTACACTTCTGGTTCCCGGCTCCCCAGCAGATTCAGATTCGGTCCGTTCAGGAACAGTATCTTCATAAACGTTGCCTCGCGGTTGCGCCACGCATGGTGAAAGCTGTGTCCCAAGTCCCAGCCCTGAAAAACCGTGACTGCCCACGCTTTGACCGCTCAAACGCAGCTAATACTACCCGAATCGCCTATTCTGTCGATTCCGATTTGCCCATCAGCCATCCAAACAGGAAAAAGGCCGTCCAACTCGACGCGGGCACATAGAGACCAAACTCGGTCAACCCTTGGAGCGACCATCCCATCAACCCAAGCCACACGGCATGAGACATTTTGTCGCTCAAAGACACCCGCCTGCACCGGTGCAATGTGCCCCAGATGAAAACAGCGTATGCTGCTGCGGCGGGCAATCCTGAATCACAGGCTTGCTGCAAGTAGTCGTTATGGGTCAATCGCGCCATTTCAGCTTCGCGTGGTTTCAGCCTTTGATAGTTCGTCTTGAATGTGCCGGGCCCGGTGCCGGTCACCGGGTGCTCGAGGAAAACACGCACAGCCACCCGCCAATATTCGATTCTGGCGCTGGCACTGGGGGCGCCTCTTTGGAAGTACTCGGAGAACCTGAAAGCGAACACAGTCAGCCCCGCAAGTAGCACGGCAACGACGACCGTGATCTTCCAGCGCCTTTGCAGACGCGTGCCAAGCATCAACACCACACCTTGAACAAGCGCAAACAGCCAGCCAGCTTTGGAACCGGACCAAACAAGGCAAGCCAAACCAACGATCAATACAAGCGCTGCGAGAACAAGGCGCGTTGGTTTGGTGAGGAAATGGCTGATTTGCCATGTTGCGACCGTCATTGTGGGTAGCAACAGAAGGAGTGCTCCGGCAAGGGCGTTCGGGTAGATCATTGTTGCGAAGATTCTATTGCTCGCCAAGCGCTTCAGGTATTCCGGCGAGAGGTTTTCCCAGCCCGGCTGTGAGTAAATGAACCTTCTGGTTGCTTCGAGGCCGCCGAAATGCTGTTCGAACCCGATGTAGATCATCAGCAGGAACCCAAGCAAAATCGGCGTCCAGAACAGCCTGATTGATTCCACCTTGGACAATGCGAAAAGACCGAGGCAGTAGCATAAGACAACCGTGGTCAAATGAACCATCGTAAGCCGGGTTAAGACAGGATCGATCGTATCGAGGGCGCTCACGAACAGCCAGGTCAACCAAATCAATGGCATTGCGGCCAGCCATGTTGGCTTCGGCAATCGCCAACGGGCTGCGCAAACTCCGAGGCAGGCCAGCGCTCCGAGCATCCAATACCCCCAGTAAAGAGGCCATGCTTGAAACAACAACTCATAGATGTCGGCTGGTCCCTCGCCATTCCGGCCCGTGAGGATTTCTGCGAGCCCGGCATTGGCCGGCGATGGCTGTGCCCCCGGCTGTGTCATCTGCACCGCATGTTCAAGGATTGCTGGATTCCCGAACTTGAGCAGCGCAATCGCAAGGAACAACCCCGCACACAGTGCGAATGCGCCGGCAGTGCGGTTTTTCCCGGACTGATTCATGGCGCACTGGCTTGGCATTCAGCCTGAAATGTCTTCGGACAGGGCAACTTGTGTGGGGCGATCAGATATCCAGTTTCAAGAGGCTGGTTTCCAATGCAAGCGTTTCGAGGACATTGGAACGCGCCAGCATCAGGTGCGTTTGTTCGACAGTTCTCAGATTATCGAGGGCTTGCTTTGGAGAAATCCGCCGGGCAATTGCAACGGACTGTTCCTTGAGGTTCGGGAATCCAAGAGCTGATCCGCTTGTGCCGGAGGTCAGCAGCCACACATCGCGCAGCCACCAAAGCAAAGCGCCCAGCACTTCGCCGCGTTGCTGGCGGTATTCGGCCTCGATTGAGGCGTTCAACTCGTTTTGGAATTTCTCTTCTGTTTCAGCTTCCATGTCGGCGTACTTTTGCAACGGCGAGTCTGCTGAGAGCTGTTTCTCGATCGCTTTTCTGCGGTTGGCGAGCTCGCTGAGCAGCAGGCTCAAAAGCCGGTACCGGGCCAAGGGCTGGACTTTTGACTGTGCGGCGGCCTGAACAAAACTTTCGAGCCATGCCAGAACACCGGGGTCATGCGGTGCGGCGTGGCCTTCGCCGAAGGCAAGGTGCAGGCATCTGGACCGGATGGTATCGAGGAGCGCGGACGGCTCGGTGGTGAGCAGGAGAATCAGCGACGTTGCCGGCGGTTCCTCGAGTGTCTTGAGAAAAGCGTTGGAGGCTTGATCGTTGAGTCGATCAGCCCATGAAACGATGGCAACCTTGAACCGCGCGTCGTGTGATTTCAGATGAACCGCGCGGATAAGCTCTCGGATTTGCTCAATTCTGATCTGTCTGAGCTTTGATTCCGGGCGCAGTTCGTGGACATCCGGATGTTCGTGTGCGTCGATTCTCTTGCAAGATGAACAGACGTCGCAGCAGTCAAGCGGCAGCCCTGACCGGCCGACTGCCGGCGGGTCTTGGCAGTTGAGCACTTTCGCAAGGGTGCGCGCAACCGCCTCAAGGGCGGACACGCTGTCGCCGCTGAAAAGATAAGCGTGCCCCAGCCGCCCTGCGTCGAGGCTGGACTGGAGCAGTGCTATCTGCGGCCGGTGCTCTCCGAAACTGGCTAGTGACATGCCGTAAAGCTGATGCGTTGCATCGTCGGCGTCAAAGATGACACCTGCTACCGCGATGTGGCCAGCAAATCTTCGAAACGCCGGTACGCTGTTTCCCACGCGGGTTTGTCAGCCGGCTGGACCACGCCCATTTCGAATGAGGCGCGCACCACCTCGCGTGCCCGGGCGAGAGAATCGAGCTCACCCAGTCCAATCGCCTGCACCAAAATGTTGCCGGCGGCGGTTGCTTCCACCGGACCGGTATAAACCGGGATTTGAAGTGCGTTGGCGGCAAACTGATTGAGAAGGGCGTTTTTGCTGCCGCCTCCGACGATGTGGAGCCTGGTGATTTTCCTGCCGATCAGCTTCTCGATCTGCATGAGGGTTCGCTTGTAGAGCAACGCGAGGCTTTCAAGGGCGCATCTGACATAGGCGCCTGGAGTTGACGGGACCGGCTGGCCATATTCACGGCAGAAAGCGGCAATTTTGCCGGGCATATCGCCCGGGCTTATGAACCGCGGGTCAGCCGGGTTGATCAGCGACACAAACGGCTCGGCTTTTGCCGCAAGATTGGTGAGCGTGGAATAATCGTATTCGGTGCCCTGGCGCGCCCATTCGCGCCGGCACTCCTGAACGAGCCAGAGGCCAATGATGTTTTTGAGGAACCTTACCGAGCCGGCGAACCCGATTTCGTTCGTGAAGTTCAGAGACAAACATGCGTCGTTGATAATCGGCGACGCCAGTTCCACGCCCATGAGCGACCATGTGCCCGAGCTCAGATACGCCCAGTCATGGCCCTCAGCAGGAACTGCTGCGACCGCTGCTCCGGTGTCGTGGGAACAACTGGCAACGACTTCGACGCCGTTGAGCCCGGTTTCTTTTGCCAGATCGGTGCGCAACGGTCCGAGGCGTGTTCCTGACGGCACAATCTTGGGGAAAATGGACGGTGGCAGGCCGAGGGCCGAGAGCAGTTTTGGTGACCAGTCGCGTGTGCGGGGGTTGTAGAGCTGGGTTGTGCTGGCCAGAGATTCCTCGAATCGTGCCACGCCGCTGAGCCAATGATTGAAACCGTCGCCAATCCCGAGAATCAATCGTGCTTGGGCGAGCCGTTCCGGCGTTTCCGCGGCGAGCTGGAAAATGGTGTTGAACTGGAGGAACTGGAGGCCTGTTTCGGCGAATATCTCTTCCCATGGGATTTTGGCAAAAGCGTTTTTGACGCCCACGGGGCACCGCGAATCCCTGTAATGGAATGTCGGCTCGATCAGCTTCCCCTGATCGTCGTACAAGAGATAGTCCACGCCCCATGAATCTGTGCTGATGCTCGCGATTGGCAGTTGGCGTTTCGACGCGATGCGCAGTCCGTCTCGAACCTGGTCGAAAAGCTTCGGGATGTCCCAATGAAGCGAATCGCCGGACTGGACCGGGCCGTTTGGGAAACGGTGGAGTTCCTCGAGCTGGAGTTTTCCGTTCTCGAGCGTGCCGAGTATCAGGCGCCCGCTTTCGGCACCGAGGTCGCAAGCAAGGTATCGTGTTGTCATGTTGTCAGATGGGTTTTGGGTTGACGGAAGCCGATCAAGGATGCCGGCTGTTGGCCGGGCTCACAAGCCGTCCACATATTTTTGCATTGCTTCTTCTTGTTCCATTATCGAGCGGACGAGTTTGAACTGGGTGCGGCACCTGTCGAGGTTGTGATGTGGTCTGTGCACGCGGAAATACGTGTCGCCCATGAGATAATCTGTTAGGAACCGGATGCCGATTGTGAATGTTATGAGCCGCCCTGAAAAGGCAAGGTACTGTTTCTCGGCCGGGGTGAGGAACCCGCGTGTTGCGTCGATGTATCCCCTGGCCAATTCTTTGAACATGGGCATCTGCATCTGCACCTTCGAGAGGTCGGTTTCGTCTTCGAGGGTTGGGCTGGTGGTGGTGCGCACCATGTCGCCGAAATCGTAATGGACCAGTCCGGGCATGACCGTATCAAGATCAACAACGCAAACTGCTCTGCCGGTTTCCCAATCGAGCATCACATTATTGAACTTGCTGTCGTTGTGGGTGATTCGCTCGGGGAGATCCCCGCGCGCGTGCGCGTCGAGGAGGGTCCCGATCCATGGTTCCTGTGCAAGTGCGAACTCGATTTCCGGTCTGGCGAACTGGGCGCGGTCGTGACTGTCTTCCTGGATCGCTTTTTTCAGCGCGGCGAACCGCATGCGGGTGTCGTGGAAATGTGGGATTGTTTCGTGGAGCCGGTCACCTGGCAAATCGGCCAGCAACGCTTGAAATTCGCCGAATGCGCGGCCTGCTTCGTAGGCTTGAGCTGTGCTCTGCACGCTTTCGAATGACTGACCACGCTCGACGAACACGTAGGTCCGCCAGAAATCGCCGTTGCCATCGCAATAGTAGGATTTGCCGTCGCGAGTGGGGACAACCGTGAGCGCTCTGCGTGTGATTTGTCGTGCGCCTGTAGTTTCGAGTTTCTTTCGCAAGTGGGTGGTTACGCGGACGACGTTGTCCATGACAGCGGCCGGGTCCTGAAAAACGGCGCGGTTGATTTTCTGGTGAATATACCTGACGGAGATGCCGCCCTGATCGTAGGTGGCGGTGTATGTCTCGTTGATATGGCCGATCTTGCAGGGTTCGGCGTGCAGAATCTGGCCATAAATCTGGAACTGCCGGGAAATCGCCTGCAAGTGTTGTTGGCGGTACAATGGCATAAGACCTTGCTCCATTTCAAAAAGCCCGCATCCAGCAGCGCTCGTCACGCGCGGACGTCCCAAGCATCATGAAGCCATCATTCGCAGACAACAAGCCAATTTTACCGAGGTTCTTGTCCCGGATGTTCCGCAGCCCGGCGTAGATGGAACCAAAGTCGCCTGACGGGCACCAAGCCGGCGACTGCGACCGTCGATGAGCGCTACGCCGTTGAACGTTGCGAGTTTGAACGTTGGACGTTGAAAGTTCTCGTCACTTGGCCCACTTGGGTTGTCTGTTG
>JARYMD010000380.1 GCA_029907285.1 Verrucomicrobiota bacterium
TACCCACTGATTCGGCCATCAGCTCTCTGCTGGCTTTTGAACATCCCAGCCAGTTCTTCCTCCGCAACGGCGAAGTAGCCTCTCAATCCATGAATCATGTAATCGACATAAACTGCATGGTTGACCGGCCAATCAGCATTTGCTTGTCCGTAAGCAAAATTCGAGTACGGAAGGTCCATTAGCTCGGCACCGGTTGGATCATTGCGATATCGCGGCAACGCCAGAGCATGCCACAAGTTGGCCCGACAAAGGTCGTTCACGTGCTTTTCAGGCACCTCGAAACGCGCACCGCGAGACAGCCAGCTCTCCCAGTAGCGAACCGTTGCCTGCCGCACTTGGGCATAATCCAGCGCCGCGAAAGCCGGGGCCGCTTCGGGAGCAACAACCGGTGAAGGGAGTTTCACTATCAGAGTGTTGGTTTGTCCTGCGCTGAGTTCGCCAACACAGTCGAACTCGATGGTCGGGTTTGTGTCACCCTGCCCAACGCGGACATTCCCAACGGCAAGAGCCAGCCCGGGTTGAATCATCAGCCACAAGCCGCCTGTCCTGCTGTCAACAACGCAATGCTGGCCTGAAATCTGCCGCAGCTCGGGCTGGCAATTGGTGTTTTCCGTGCTGAGCCGGAAACCGAGGCTGACCGGCCCTGCACCTGAAACCTGCACCATGGTCATGAGCGCGCTCGCAACCTCCCCGCGCCTGTTCCCGGGCGGTTCACTCAATTGTGCCGCGAATTGCTCGATTTCACATGCCTGCCCGTTCCGTTTGAAAGTTGTGGAAAGTATAGGAAGGCCATCAACAATGCGTTGCCCGCTCCATTTGGACTCGCGCCATGCAAGGTCAAACCTGAATTTGTGCGGCGACCCCAAATCGGGGCGTACGTTCGCCCATCTGTCGATCCCAAATTTGTAAACTGACCCGTACCGCGCTGTCAGCCCCGTGAGATGCCCTTTTGTCCCAAGCCAAGTGCTCTCCCACGGTTTGTCATACTGAACCGGGTTTCCTATGTCCTCCCACTTGTTCGTCCATTCTGCAAGCGTGGATTCCGGTTGGCGCCTGACGCGATCAAGTATTCGCTCGCCTTTCAGTGACGCCAAATGGGCTGAGAACCCGATCGGAGAATCCGCAAGCGTGACAAACGCATCGTGTTCGGGCAACCACATGGCTTTATGCAGCTTCAATTGTTCGAGGCCGATCGTAAATCCCGCCGTGCCATCCGGCGCAGTCAGCACAGTCAGCAACGGAGCCCCGGGCTGGAAAGCCGGGTCTTGTTTCAACCGTTCGACCTGGTTCGACACGCTGTTTTCCAACAGGTATTTCCAAATCGAATGCGGCTGCCGCGCCGGCAGTGTCGGTTTGTCCCACGCGACTTCGACTTTCACAACTTCGACGGCCCCGCCTCCAACGGTTATCTCACGCGAAACCGCCGTCACCTCAACGCCAGGTGAACCCGCCATGAACCGCGGCGTAAGAGTCTTGCGTTCCGTCCCCCGGTGACCAAACGAGACCTGAACAGCCAGTTTCTCCCGTCCTTCTCCGGCAAAAACACTTCCCAAACCCGCATTTGGCAATCCCAAGGCAAATGCAACGGCCGGAATGCAAAAGCACCGCCACAGCTCCCGCCAACGGCCCTCGGCCAATTGCAGAACCTTGCCCCGGCCCCCATACCTCCCATTGGCCGCAATCAGTGTCAAAGCCTGCCACCGTTTTGCGCCAAATCGAATTGCCCGTTCGATGAATTGCCAAATCACAACGTCGTTGTTCTGTGGAAGCAACGTCCTCATGCCGCCGGCTGGACCGTGGATTCAGGACGTCCGCTTCACCAAAAAACCAATGCCACACGATCTCGTAGTTGCTCCGCCAAATAAGCAGTCAACCCCGGTTTCACCAAAAACCTCGCGATCGAAATACTCGCAGGAAAGCACCGCTCAGGACAAGCACTTCCGAACCTGCGCACAACCCGCAAATCTTGCCCGCCAACCCCAAAATACACCCCTCTCTTCAGCCCGGTGAGTTTTCCGGGGTTGCCGTCCCGTTGGCTGGACGGTTCTGTGCACCGGCTGTATTATTCTGCCGTGAACGAAATTCTCCTCGGACTTCTCGCCGCCATGCTGTCCACCAACCCGGTGGTCACAGTCAGCAATCTCGTGGCGCAAACAACAGGCGTTAAGCTGCAGGTCGTTGATCCCGCTGACCCCGCCGAGCAGGAGCTCGATAAAATCATGGAAGCCGACGACAAAGCTCAGACCGAAATTGATCAATGGATTCGCGACAACAGCGCTTTCGCCGCCGAAGGCGCAGACTACAGCCAGATCACCCTCAACACCCGAATTGAACAACGCTTTGAAGAGATCAAAAAGGCTTACGAGGATTTCATTCAGCGGCACCCGAACCACGCCCGCGCCCGCCTCGCCTACGGCAGTTTTTTAAACGACTTCAAGTTCGAGGAGGAAGCAAAGACCCAGTGGGAAAAAGCCCGTGAACTCGACCCCAAAAACCCAACTCCGTGGAACAACCTCGCCGATTACTACAGCCACCGCGGCCCGGTCAGAAAAGCCTTCGATTACCTCGAGACCGCAATCAAACTAAACCCGTTCGAACCTGTCTATTTCCGCAATCTCGCCACCCTTGTCTTCCTTTTCCGCAAAGACGCAAAGGAGATTTACAATCTGAAAGACGATGAAGCCGTCTTCAGGCGCAGCATCGATCTCTACATGCGGGCGCGCAAACTCGATCCTGACGATTTCTCCCTCGCCACAGACGTCGCCCAGGTCTATTACTTCCTGAAACCTGAAGTAACAGACGACCCCGAAGAATCAGCCGAGGCCGCCGCTGAGCTCGCAGAAGAAACCCTCGCCGCATGGGACGAAGCCCTCAAACTGGCACGCACCGAACTCGACCGCCAAGGCGTCCTGATTCATCAGGCCCGGGTTTGCATCCAATACGACCGATTAACCCAGGCCCGCGAACATCTCAAAGGTGTCACAAATCCGGCTCTCGCCACCCTCAAAAACAGACTCCAACGCAATCTCGAGGAAAAAGAAAAACACAAAGCCGCATCCCCTCCTGTGGCAGAACCTGCAGGGGTACAGCAGAAATCAGGACCTTGAGTGCTTCCGCGTCTATCTTGGGGAATCTGCGCAGACACTGCCGACTACCTGATCGACACTCCTCAACCGCGGAACATGCGAAATACGCCGAAGGCCCGCAGGTTATGAAAGCCACGCATGCGCCACTCCGTGCGCCGAGAGCTGCCGCCCAAAACGTTCGGTTGAGATCGCGCCGCACTGAGGCTGACGCGCTGTCAGCTATCTCAGCCCCTGCCCAAATCCGGCTTTTCCATGAACGCGTAGCAAAGCATGTGGCAGATGGTCATGTGACAGTCTTCTACGCGCCCGTAGTGAGCATCGTTTATCACGATGACATCGTGTGCAATGTCCGCAACGCGGCCGCGTTTGCCTCCAACCAATGCCACAGTGTGCAGGCCGTTCTTCACAGCCCAATCGATCGCTTTCACCACATTCGGTGAATTGCCGCTAACACTCATCGCGATCACGACGTCACCCGGCCTCGCGTAGTTTTGGAGCTGGCCAACAAACACCTCCTCGTACGAGTAATCGTTGCCCAACGCTGTTACCCAGCTCACATTGTCGTTCAAAGACATCACCCGAAATCTCCTGCCGAGCTTGTCAGACGCCCCTTTGCCAAGGTCAGTGGCGAACTGGGACGCGTTCGCTGCGCTTCCGCCGTTCCCAAACACAAATATCTGCCGCTCTTCCAAAAGGGCACGGCGAAGTAAACCGATCAACCGCTCAACTGCGCCTGCCGGAATCGCTCCGAGAGCAGTTTGCTGTGCCCGAATGTAATCTCGAATCCATTGTTCCATGGCCCCAAAGATGCCAAAGCCACCACGTTTTTGACAGAGTTTTTCCGGCAAACAGCAATCCACCCGCATGGCCTAACCCGGAAACCTCACTGGAATGAAACTTCGGGTGCCTTGGTCTGGCCAGGCGGTGAGATTTCCAGAGCTCTCATATTCCTTGATCTCTTGAGGACACACGCTTCGCAGACTGCTTAGGGTGTATTGTTATTATTGAAAAATCATTCATATTTGCGGAGATTTTTGCGCCGCGAGTTTGGTCAATTCCTGCGTATCTGCTTCTCTGGCAGCCGGTAAGGTGGTCACAACGGCACTGCCATCGG
>JARYMD010000381.1 GCA_029907285.1 Verrucomicrobiota bacterium
GCCGGAAGTAATAAATTCATTTCCGACACAGGTCAGTATGTGGGGTAAAGGTGAGACATGTGACCATGCCCGGCCTCGAACCACAACTAATGCCACCGGCCTCAGTGTGGGGGCCCAATATGTGGTGGGAACGCCGTTTGGAGCCGCTATTTTTCGGTTGCTATTGATGGGCGGAAAGGTGTATCATCAGCCATGTTGGTCCGGGTAGGTTCACTGAGGCCGGACCGGAGCTGATTTGAGCTGCCGAGATGATCTCAAGCAGCGGTCCTACGCAATCTGTGAGTGATACTGTAACCGAGAAATACGACGCATCGAAGATCGACAAGCTGGAAGGGCTTGAAGCGGTTCGGAAACGGCCGGGCATGTACATCGGCGATCCGGACGAGCGCGGCCTGCACCACTGCGTTTTCGAGGTGCTGGACAATTCAATAGACGAGCATCTTGCAGGTTTCTGCAAACGCATCGAAGTCACGCTGCACGTCGATGGCTCATGCTCGGTCGGGGACGACGGGCGCGGGATTCCGGTTGATATTCACCCGCGGTGGAACATGCCGGCGGTTGAGCTGGTTTTGACCAATCTGCACGCCGGCGGCAAGTTCGGCCAGGGCGCTTACAAGTATTCCGGTGGACTGCATGGCGTGGGCGCAAAGTGCGTCAACGCTCTTTCTGAGTGGTTCAAGGTTGAGGTGTACCGGGATGGCAAGGTTTATTACATGGAGTTCTCCCGCGGCAGAACCACTCGCAAGCTCGAGGTCATAGGAAAATCAAGGCACACCGGCACGTTGATCACGTTCAAGCCCGACCCCGAAATCTTCAAGCTCACAACCGAGTTCAAATTTGATTTGTTGGCAACGCGGTTGCGCGAGCTCGCCTTCTTGAATCCGGGCCTGGAAATCATTCTCACCGACGAACAGACAGAGAACAAAACCGAGCGTTTCTTCTACCGGGACGGAATCGAGGAATTCGTGCGGCAGCTCGGGCGCAGCAAACAGGTCATTCATCCCAAACCAATCGCCATTTCAGCCAAACGCACTGTAAAGGTTGAAAACCGTGACGAGGATGTTTTCGTCGATTGCGTGCTGCAGTACAATGACGGCTACAGCGAGCAGCTCCTGTGTTATGCAAACTCGATCCCGAATCCGGACGGCGGCACGCACCTGACCGGCCTCAGATCAGCGCTTACGCGGGCGATCAACCAGTACGCCCGTGCCAATGACCTTCTAAAAGAGAAGGACCCACAAATCACGGGCGATGACGTGCGCGAAGGATTGGTGTGCGTGCTCAGCGTCAAGCTGCCCAACCCAAGGTTCGAGTCCCAGACAAAGGTCAAACTGGTCAACACCGAGGTCGAGGGCCTCGTGTCATCGATCGTGTACGATGGTCTGATGACGTACTGGGACGCGAACCCGAGCGTTGGACGCAAGATTGTCGAAAAATGCCTGATGGCGGCACGCGCCAGAGAGGCCGCGCGAAAAGCGCGTGAGACCGTCCGAAAAAGCGCGATGACCGGCGGCGGTTTGCCTGGCAAGTTGGCCGATTGCTCGGACCGGGATCCGGCCAACACCGAGTTGTACATTGTCGAGGGCGACTCTGCCGGCGGCTCGGCCAAACAGGGCCGCGACAGAAGGTTTCAGGCCATCCTCCCCATCAGAGGCAAACTCATAAATGTTGAAAAGGCGCGCCTCGAGAAGGTTCTGCAAAACGCCGAAATCCGCACCATGATCACCGCCATCGGAACCGGCATAGGCGATGGCGAAAGCGAAGGTTCTTTTGACATCTCGCGCCTCAGATACCACAAGATAATCATAATGACCGATGCAGACGTTGACGGGTCGCACATCAGAACCCTGCTGTTGACGTTTTTCTACCGTCAAATGCCGGAGCTGATAAAGCGCGGTTACATTTACATTGCCCAGCCCCCCCTCTACCAGATCACCCGCAAAAAACGGGTCGAGTACGTCGAAGACGACGCCCGGTTGAACAGGATACTTATCGAACTGGGCACCGAAGACGTCCGCCTCAGAAACCTTGCCGACGGCAGGGAATTGTCCCAAAAACAACTGGCCGAAATCCTTGAATTGTTGGTGTCTCTCGACAAGTACGCCAACGCCCTCCGCCGGCACGGAGTGGATTTTGCCGACTATGTCGAGCATCGCACCCCGGGATCGAACGAGCTGCCGCGCCACCTGGTCAGACTCCGCGAGGGCAACGAGGAAAAGGTCATCTATTTCAATTCAGAAGAGGAACTGCGCGCTTTCGGCGAGGCAAACCCCGACCTGCGCCTCTTCGGCAAGGAAGATGCAGAAGGCAACGGCGAAAAACCCGAAAGCGAAAAAAAGAATGGCCAGGCTCATTCTTCACGCCGCGCGCGCCACGTGGAAGTGCACGAAAGCAAGGCGATCGAAGACCTTTTGATGCGTCTTGCGCGAAAGGGTTTCAGCGTGGACCATTACGCCGCTCAAGACCGCCCATTGTTCGAGCTGGTCGAGGGCGAAGGCGAGCGCGCCCAGGTCAAACCCATCTTTTCGATTCCCGAAATACTTGCCGCAGTCAAGGAAGTCGGCAAACGCGGCCTCCAGATCAAGAGGTTCAAGGGCCTGGGCGAGATGAATCCAAAAGAGCTGTTCGAAACCACAATGAACCCGGAAAAACGCCGGCTTCTCCGTGTCGATCTCACGGACGCCGTCGAGGCTGAGGAAATGTTCACCAAATTGATGGGTGACGAGGTCGAGCCGCGCCGTCAATTCATCGAAGACAACGCCCTCAATGTGCGTTTTCTTGATGTTTGAGGATTGAGTGCCAATGCCTGATCAAGACGAATCTTCACCAGCTCCACCGGAAGCAAAGCGCAGCGAGGGCTCGCTCTTTGCCGCCAACGAAAGAGTCGAGGCAATCAATGTCGCCGAGGAAATAAAAAGCTCATTCCTCGACTATTCGATGTCGGTAATCATTTCCCGCGCGCTGCCCGACGCGCGCGATGGATTGAAGCCGTCGCAGCGCCGCCTGCTGTATGCGATGTTCCATGACCTTGGGCTGCTGCCGACCCGCAAGCATCTCAAGTGCGCACGCATCGTCGGCGAAACAATGGGCAAATACCACCCACACGGCGACCAGGCGATCTATCCAACGCTGGTGCACATGGCACAGCCATGGGCAATGCGAGAACCGCTCGTCGATGGCCAGGGCAATTTCGGCTCCGTCGAAGATGACCCGCCCGCTGCAATGCGGTACACCGAAGCGCGCCTGACTGCCCTCGGCGCAGCGCTCATGGACGACATCGACAAGGACACCGTCGATTTCGTGCCCACTTACGACGAGGAACACGAGGAACCGGTTGTTTTGCCGGCGGCCTTACCAAACCTGCTCGTCAACGGTGGAACAGGCATCGCAGTCGGCATGGCCACCAACCTCCCCCCGCACAACCTCGGCGAAACCATCGACGCCATTTGCGCCCAGATCGACAATCCCGAAATCTCGGTCGATGAATTGATGCGGCACATCAGAGGACCGGATTTCCCGACCGGCTGCATGGTGTGCGGCTTGGAGGGCATCCGCGATTATTTCAGGACCGGACGCGGCACGATCAAAATCCGCGGCAAAGTCGGCGTCGAACAGCTCAAGGGCGGCCGCGAACAAATCGTCATCACTGAAATCCCATACAACGTCAACCGCGCCCAACTGGTCGAACGCATCGCCGAACTGGTCAACGAGGGCGAAATCAAGGAGCTGGCAGACATAACCGCAGTCCGCGACGAATCTGACGAAAACACGCGTGTGGTAATCGAACTCAAACGCGATGCCGTCCCCAAGGTTGTCATCAACAACCTCTACAAACACACCGCCCTTGAAACCAGCTTTGCAGTCAACGCGCTCGCAATTGACCACGGCCGCCCCAAAACGCTCAACCTGAAAGAGCTCATCAATTGCTACATCGAGCACCGCCGCGAGGTCGTTCTGCGCCGGACAAGATTCGAGCTCCGCAAAGCCGAGGAACGCGCCGAAGTGCTCGAAGGTTACCTTGTCGCCATAGCCAACCTCGACCAGTTCATCCGGATCATCCGCGGCTCGCGAACGCGCGAAGAAGCGCGCGTCAAACTGCTTGCCTTCGAGTGGCAGCGGCCAATCGTCGAAGGATGGGGCATCGTGATCCGCGATGAAGCGCGCATCGTGAATGGCAGATATGCACT
>JARYMD010000382.1 GCA_029907285.1 Verrucomicrobiota bacterium
CATTGGCAATAAGGACTGCGACTGCCTTTGCAGTGTCCATTGCGCTGCCGCCGCCGAATCCAACAACAAGATCGCACCGTTCGCGCCGCGCCTTTTCAATGCCCGCCGCGACTTCATCCACGGTTGGCTCGCCCGCGACAGAGAATTGGACAACGCCGAGCCCGGCTGATTCGAGAAGCGATCGCGCACGATCAGCGCGGGCTGAAGTCCGCCCTGTCACGAGCAACACGCGCGATCCCAATGGCCGGGTGCAGTCGCCGATTTGATTGAGCGACCCGGTTCCGAACAGTATCTTGCCTGCGGTGGCGAACTCGAAGTTGAAGGATGGCGTCATTTTGACTGGCAAGTCTTGACAGCTTCCAGACAGTGCAAACCGCTTCGGCGGCACATTCAGTTCGGCCGAATCACCACCCTGCGTCGTCCGGGAAAACGTTGGTGTATTTCACGCTGTGACGGGGCTCGGCCATCATTGGGGCCACCGTGTCACGCCATTTTGCGTAATGTGCTGTTTCTTTGTGTTTGGCCGGCGCGTCCGGGGTTCGGTACACCTCGATCAGAACGAACCGGCATGGATCGTCGCTCTGCTGGCAAACGTCGAAACGCGCAATGCCCGGTTCTTGAATGCTGTTGCGGGCGTTCTCGATTGACGCCTGCCGGAATGCCTCGACGAATTCCGGTTTGACGTGGACATGGACAAATACGACAAGCATGCCTGTAGTTTGAGCACGACGGCCTTCAAAGGCAACCATTCTTCAACTTCTGCGACAACCGGGAACCATCTGTGGCACTCATACTTTGAGCTTGGCGCCATATACATCATGAATCGCGTATCACGCTTAACCCACCGCGTCGCATGCGTATCGTTGTGCTGATCCGCAGGCATATTTGAACCACTTGATAGGCTGAATACGCGGACCCAAACAGCGAGCCTGGCACTTTGTCTTTTGGAGCAGGTTCGCCCGAGCCCAAGCCCGTAGGGCCGGCATATTTGTAGCGGGACGGACACCAAACCGAGCAAGCTCCGTAGGAGCGGCATCGCACTCAACGCGCATGCACAAACCGGTTGGTTGCGTTGACGGGACGGCGCCGGGTTGGATGCCGCCGCTCCGGGGCTTGTGAGGTTGTTGGGCGTCGGCTTGCTACAAAGATGCCGCCCCTCCGGGGCTGGGTGTGCACTGCCCAGGGGCAGCCGGAGATCACTGTCGTTGCTGTAGTTTTCCAGAATAGCCCATGATAAGCTCGAAGGTGGGCTCGGGTCATTTTCTTCGAGATCATGAACTCTGAGACTGTTCACAGGATGAAATGCGCTGACTGCCGCGTGTGGGGCAGATGCGACTAATTCGACGATTGCGAAGGTGTCACGAGCTTGAGCCGGAAAAATGCGCTGTCCGCGTTTGTGTCCGGGATGACGGCTTCTTGCTGGTCTGTGGGATTTGTGACGGGCTGGAAATCTGATGGGTTGAGTGACGTTGCGCGTTCGACCACCCACATATGGACCCGGGTTCGGACGCCAGTATCAGGCTCATACAGTTCGCTGGATGGGGCGTGCCACCGGATTGTGACCCGGCCATGCTCGCGTTTAACGCCAAGTACCTTCGGTTTGGGCCGGAAACAGATCACGCCGCGGGGCGGGAGGTAGTCCCACGGGTTTGGCATCCATGTTTTGAATGCCCATTCGCGGAATTCGTAATCGCCTGTTGCCCAGCTTGTGCGGATACGGACGTAGCGGGTGCCATCGGAATCAACCAGGTAACCATAGGCCAGCATGCCGTGGATGTCCGGGTTGCCTTGTGATAATTGAATGCGGGGCTGGGACCTGCGCATGGGGTCCTGGAGCCAGATCAAGACCGGGTAACCAGCGCGGATTTCAGCCTGCAAATCCTCGAAAGTGAATCCGGTCCCCGGTGGCGTTTCGGGACTGACGTCGATGAGCTGTGAGAACACGTCCGCTTCATAGCCGCAAAAGGACGCGAATGCGCGAAGGCCGGATTGAAGATCACGGGCCGGGGTGCCGGCGGACTCGTCGGGGGTGAAATTGAGGCGGCGCGCGCCGGTCTTGTCCCAGTAATTGAAACAAAACCCGTCTATGTTGCCGTCGCATTCGCCGTTCATGTTTCTCCATCGGTTCTGGTTCAGCCCGATGAAATCGCCGATGCAATCAGGCTCGTGTTCGGGCCTTTGTACCGTGACGTACGGGTCGGGCGCGGCGTTTTCGTATTCGATCCAATAATCTTCCGTGTGGCCTGGTTTGTTCCAGGGACGGCCGTCCCTGCCCGCCTCTGAGGCCCAGAGCGATCGAATGTCGTGATTGGCGCCGTAACTGTTCAGAGGTGCCACACCGCCTGCAGTCGGGCCTGTGTAGAAGTTTGGAAAGCCGTGTCTGTCCCAGAACCCGATCAAGTTGCCGCAGGCGGTTCCAAAACACCCGAGGTGCCATTCGTAATCTGGAACTTCGGTGAGGTAAACATTCTCCTGTGCAGCGAGGCAGGCAGTTGCAACCAAGGCGACAACAGCGACGAGCCGGCCGCGGCAGCGCTTGGGAGCAATTGGCGCGTTGTGCGAGGAAACCGGGTCCACGCGCTCGGCGCCACAATCACCCGTGTCACCTTGCAGATTCTTCCTGAAAAACATGGATCGCACAGCCCAAGATTGACCACAACCGCCCTGGAGTCCAATGCAAACATTGTTGCGGCGCGGCTCGAAACGCCAGAGAATGGCGTTTTTGGATTACCGTATCGGGACTGACAGAGCAGAGTTTCTTGAATGTCGCGGATCCTCAAACAGGCACGGGAACTGGCGAGCTTTGTAAAGCTGTCGCACACCCTTTTTGCGCTTCCGTTTGCGTTGGCGTCGATGGCGGTTGCGGCGCGTGACAACCATGGCTGGCCGGGGTTTAGGAAGTTCGGCTTGATTCTTGCAGCCATGTTTTGTGCTCGGACATGCGCGATGTCTTTTAATCGGATTGTGGACCGGCGGTTCGACGCGGCGAATCCGCGCACAGCGGAGCGTCATTTGCCGGCGGGGAGATTGTCGCTGGCGGCTGCGTGGCTGCTGTGCATTGGTGCGGCTGGGGGGCTGGTTGTGTCGAGCTACTTTTTGAACCGTGTTTGTTTTGTGCTGTCGCCTGTGGCTTTGGTGGTGGTGTGTTTCTATTCGCTGACGAAGCGGTTCACGGATTTCACGCATGTGTTTTTGGGGGTTGCATTGGGGCTGGCGCCGGTTGGGGCGTGGCTGGCTGTGACCGGATCGTTTGATTTTTTCCCCGTCAGGGACGGCGCGTTGTCAATCAAGCACAGCGCCATATTGCCGTTGCTGCTGTCTGTTGCAGTGGTGTTCTGGTTGATAGGGTTCGACATCATTTACTCGATTCAGGATTACGAGTTTGATCGGCGTCACGGTTTGCATTCGCTTGTAGTGCGATGGGGTGTGAGCAATGCGCTCAAGGCGTCATTTTTGGCGCACATGATAATGTGGCTGGTTTTGGCGGTGTTTGGTTTGCTGGCGCGGTTCTGGGTGGCATACTTGGTGGGACTGGTGATCATTCTGGCGTGTCTTGTGCTTGAACACTGGCTGGCGCGGAAGCGGAGTTTGAACTGGGTTCAAACAGCGTTTTTCCGCCTGAACGCTCTGATCAGCGCGGTTTTTTTTGTGGTGACGGTGGCTGAAGTTGTGTTTCCGCGCTTCAGGATCACGTGGCAATGAATGTGTTGATAAAGAACAGCGAATTGTCAGACCTGTATGACGCTGTCGCAAGCGGTCGGCGGATTACAGAGAGCGAGGCACTGCGTCTTTTCGGGAGCAAAGACCTCAATGGGCTTGGCGCTTTGGCGAGAATGGCCGCCGAACGGAAGGTCGGGCGGCGCGCAACCTACATCTTGAACCGTTACATCAATTACACGAATTACTGCATGCTGCGATGCCAATTCTGTTCGTTTTCCAGGCGGAAACGCGATGGAAACGGATTTGAACTGACAATCGATGAGATCGTGGCAAAGGCGCGAGAAGCGCTGGCGTTTGGCGTGACCGAACTCCACATTGTCGGCGGTCTGCACCCCACGTTGCCATTTGATTATTACCTTGAAATGCTCAGGGCTCTGAAAGCGCTCGATGCGCGCTTGCAGCTCAAGTGTTTCACTGCAATCGAAGTGCGGCACATGGCTGCCATTTCAGGCAGGCCTGTCACT
>JARYMD010000383.1 GCA_029907285.1 Verrucomicrobiota bacterium
CCCCTGTTCCAATCCGTCGTTGCCGAAGTCGGCGGAGGAACCCATCGGATGCCGATGTGGGGACAGACACGTTGTTCGCGCATAAGAACAAAGCGGCAGCAAGCTGCCGCACTCCAAGCGCTTGACGCCTACCAACGCACATTGCAACCGCGGCAGCGCCGCGTGCAGTGGGGGCTTGATCAGCGCGCTCTTCCCAGCGACGGAGTCGCAGGGCATGTTTCCCATCCCGGCGTGTTTGAAGGTCTGGGGGCAAGAGCCGGCGGCGTTACCCGTCAGGCGACTTTGGTTCCGGCTATGCCGGGCTGGGAAATATGCAGGCTAAGTGAACGCCAACGGCACCGACTCAGGCGGACCAACCCTGCGCAAGTAATCGATGATCGTATCGACTGCAACAGCCGGGTCTTCGGTCAATGTCACAATGTCAAGGTCGTTTGGCCCTATGAAACCGCCAGCCTGGACCGTTCCCTTCATCCAGCGCAACAATCCGGTCCAATACTTGCGCCCGATCAGTATGACCGGGTATCGCGGAATCCGTCCGGTCTGAATGAGCGTCACAACTTCGAAAAACTCGTCCAGCGTCCCATATCCGCCCGGCAAAAACACAAACCCAACGCTGTACTTCACAAAGCAAACCTTCCGCGAAAAGAAGTATCTGAAGTGCAACGGCATGCTCACGTACCTGTTTGTCTTCTGTTCGGTGGGCAGATTGATATTGAGCCCCACTGAAGCTGTCTTTCCCATCGCAGCGCCTTTGTTGGCGGCTTCCATGATGCCGGGGCCGCCCCCCGTGATAACCGCCAACCGATGTTTCGCGAGCTCTTTCGCCAGTTGCACCGCCACACCATAGTATTTGTCGCCTGGCCTCGTTCGGGCGGACCCGAAAACCGTTACTGCAGGGCCAACTCTTGCAAGTGTCTCGAACGAATCGACAAACTCCGCCATTATGCGGAAAACGCGCCAGGTTTCTTCCTTGAACGGACTGCACTGAATTGTGTTCACAGCGCATAGAATAGAAAAGCGCCCGACAACAAGCAACACAACGCCGTGCGCTGCGGTCCTCGCCAGGCAACCACAAACCGACAATACAAAAGCAAACCGTCTGCGCGCCTGCGCCGCCTGAATCCGGATGCCCCGCGCAATTCAAACGCGGCCCCGGAGCGCGGCATCTTTGTAGCAGGCCAGCCCCTGACAACCTCATGAAGCCCCGTAGGGGCGGCATCAAACCCACCGCGGTCCCGGCAACGCAACCGACCGGCTTGTACATGCGCCTCGAGTGCGATGCCGCTCCTACGGAGCTCGTCCGGTTTGCGGTCCGCTCCACTACAAATATATCGGCCCTACGGGCCTTGGCTCTGGCCAACAGACGACCCAATCGTACCAAATGACGAGAACTTCCAACGTCCAACGGTCAACGCACAACCTTCATCAGCGTAGCTCTCATCAACAGTCGCATGCACCGCACCGAGGCCCGTCGGGCAACTTTGGCACCGGCTACGCCGGGCCGGGAAATATGCGGGCTAAAACGTATAGCTGATCTTGGTCATGATGCTTCGTCCAGATTCCGACTCGTCGGTTACATCGTTATAAGCGATGTAAAAGTACGTATTGTACCTCAGTTTCCACCCGAAAATGATGCTGTAGTTGTGGAGGCTGGCGCTTCGATTCTGAATGGACGCTTTCACCCAAATGTCTTTGGCCAAATAAAGGTCTGCGACAACTCGGTTCAGCCAGACGGTCTCGGATTCACCCGAGGGCTGCTCCTCAAATCGGAGAACCAACTCGTGCTTGATCGGCAGCCGCTCCCAAAACTTGACCCGTTTGCCCCATATGAACTCGTCGTACCTGGTTTCCTCAAATTCTCCCACGGCATAACCGAGATTAACCGCTTTGAAGAAATCGGATGCCCAGATGTCAACGCCGGTCAGCAAACGCTGGTTGTGAAACGGCGCATGGTAGTCGTGATCGTAGCCGAGGCGCACTGCAAGATCATTTTGGAACAACATGCGCGCAAACAGGCCATGATCCCTCAGGCTGGTCTCGTTGTCTTCGTTCTGGTAGAGCTTCGGGTAATACGCCGCGTAGAATTCCTTGTACCATTTGGTGCCCGAGCGCACGTTGTATTGTGCAAGTGCTGAGACGCCGAATATATCTCTTCTGGGAATGTACCCAAGCAATGGATTGAAATCGGGTGTGATGGCTGTGTAACTCACTGAAAACTCCCACGGATAGAGACTGTAAATGGCCGATGCTTCAGCGAGAAAATCGGTTGCGTCTTTCGCAATTCCTTGCTTTGGATCGTTCAGGTCTTCTTGCGAAACAGCAGTCTGAAAACGCGCGCGCCATGCATCCGTGAGAAAGAAATACCCATCCACGCTTCCGTTGTAAGAAGTTCCTTGGTCTAGCTGGGAGGCATCGGCATAGTATCCCAGGTAGGAACGTTGCCCTATATCCTGCATCACTCGCGCAATTGCGGAATTGCCGTGGAACTTGCCGTCATGCGAGAAATCGCTCTGCACATCCATCACATTGAAAGTGAACCCCGGCATCAAACCGCTGACCTTCGCAGCAGCGTCGATTTCAGTTATGCGGCGGCTGTAGTAAACCCGGTGCGGCATCCGCATCAGCTCATCGCCTTCGCGAAAAAACAGCCGTTTTTCAGGAAGAAACCGCTCGGTGTCGCGCAGTTCGACAGTGTCCTCGTCCGCCTCGAGATGTCCGAAATCGGGGAAAAAGGTCCACGCAGTGGTTACCGCAGGAGTGAGACGGAAGCTGAGGTCGAGACCCGCTTTGGGCACGATGTCCGTTTCGCCGTCAAAATCCACACGGGTGCTGACATGGGGCGTGACCTCGAGGTTCCGGCCGAACTGGGTGTCAGCCAGATCGAGGCCGGTGAGATGGCCGAAATGGCGCGGCTTGTACATGTCCGTTGCATTGAAGTTCCAGAAGCTTGTGACATCACACGAACGCTGCATGCGCGTCACATTGAATCCCCATGTTGATCCATCGCGTCTGAAATAGTTCAGCGCGCTGAACGGAATCTTCATCTCAAATGTCCACCGGTCATCGTAAATCTTGGCTGTGCATTGCCAGTCTGCTGACCATCCGTAATTGAAAATGCCGGACGGCCCTTCGTTTGCGTCGGCCCGTGTTCCAAGCGGATTTGTGAAGAACGCGTACTTGCCCCTGTGGTTATGGGGCGGATCAATGTGAATCTCGACCCAATCATCCCCTACGAAAACCCGGTCCTCACGCTGTTCTGTGGCGCGCAGCTCCGAAATGTTGCTGTCCATGCACTCGACCGCGATGTACAAATGCGTTCTTGTGTAAGCCACCCTGATCAGCGTTTGATCCTTCGCGGGGGCGCCTGTCCGAATGTCGATCAAGCCCGTCCCAACCTCGCACTGCGCCCAGAAAGGCTCGTCCAATACTCCGTCCACGTTCAATGGCGCATCGACCTTCAAGGCCCGAAGCACGCGCACGTTTGCCCCAGCATCATGCGCAACAATTGTCTTTCCGACCAAAGCCGCAACGATGACGAAGACCGTGAAAAAAGCGCGCAAGTTGAGGTCCAAACCTCCTCGCTCAACCCGGATTGTTACCGCTTTTCTCACCGGTTCCCAAGACACACAAACACCACTCTTACTGCAATTGCGCTCCCCTCAGGCCTCAAATCGTCATGCTGCTTTCCCGAAGACGACACCACAAAACGGCGTCGCGTGCACCGCAACACCCGCTCATGCGCCGCAAACAAGGCCCAATAGAGTTAGGACGCAGTCTCGCGTGTCAAGCACTCTATGCAAAGCGCCGCGCCACTGAAATGAAACGATTTCTCGTTCTCCGTACGCTTTCCTTGCGATGCCGCTGCTGCGGACTTGCCCAGCTCGCGGTCTGCCCCCGCACAAGCAAGCGTTCAGGAGTTGAACATTGTACGTTGAACGTTCCCAGACAGTCGCCCCAGCCGATGAACTGATAGGAACTTTCAAAGTCCAACGTTCAACTCACAACGTTCAACGGCACAGCGTTCAGCAGGGCAGCGCTCAACAGCGGTCGCAGTCGCCGGCTCGGTGCCCCTCAGGCAACTTTGGTTCCGGCTACGCCGGGCTGGATTGTTATACTGAAGAGTCATTCATATTTGCGAAGATTTTTACGCCGCGAGTCTGCTCAGT
>JARYMD010000384.1 GCA_029907285.1 Verrucomicrobiota bacterium
GGAACGTCAGTAAAATCAAGCCTCCGGCCGCACTTGCCGGCCAAATTATTAGTTTAAGTATGAAATATCCGGGCTAGAGGCGGTACTCTGACGGCCGTGGGCGTGGCATTACCCAAATAATGTGCCTGGCACACTATTCGTCCTGGCGCAGGATTGGTTGTCGGGTTGATGCGGCCGAGGACGGCCGCACTCCCGGTGCCGTTGCTTTTTCCAGCGCGTTGTGGGAGCGCGGGCCTTCTTGCCCGCATCAAGCCGGTCACTGTTCGGGCGCAGGATTTGTGTGATCGAAACTTGTGCAAGATCGGTTTTCGGGTTGATGCGGCCGAGGACGGCCGCGCTCCTGGGGCCGTTGCTTTTTCCGGCGCGTTGCGAGAGCGCAGCCATTTTTGGCCGCCTCATTTTTCTGCCATACATCTTTCTGCCCGGTTAATCCGTGGGCGATGCCGAAATCTGCGGGGACAAAACCATGTGCGATTTGTGGCGTGCAGGTCCAATGTCTCACCTGATGGGCTCGACCCACACAGACTGAACCCGCTCAATTCGCTGATGTCAGGGTCCATGCGGCCTTGATCGCATCCAGCGCGAATTGCATCGCGATCGCCGCCAACAACAGCCCCATGATCCTTGTTGTCAGGCGCAACGTGATCGGTCCCAGCCAACGCGCACCGTGCGCCGAAACGCGAAGGATTGCGTAACTCGCGCCGCTCACGGCAAGGATGGCGAGGAACAGGCAGATTTGTTTTCCAATCGATCCCGTAGCCTGGTGTCTGAGAAGTATGGCTGTTGTAATTGCGCCGGGCCCGGCCAGCATGGGAACAGCCAGAGGGGTTATTGCAATGTCTTCCTTTTCCGCGGCGGCGCCTGTTTCCTCCTCGGTCTCCTGCACACGCGACCGCTGCGCGCGCAACATGTCGAGTGCAACCATCAGCAGAACAACGCTGCCGGCAAGCTTGAACGCGTGGATTGTGACGCCAAGCACTCTGAACAACTGGTTTCCGAGCCACGCGAACACGATCAGGACACCAGCGGTAACGGCCGATGCGAGCCGGGCCATTCGGACGCGTTCCTCCGGCGAGTTGTTCGGGGTCATCGCAAGAAACGCCGGCACGGCTGCGATCGGGTCAACGATCGCGAACAGCGAACCCAAAGCCATTAGCAGGTACTCAATCATCTCGGACCGCAGCCGGTGCCAAAACCGCATCGCTCATGCCATGCACAATCTTCTTGTCGGCCGGGCACACCGTGACCAGCACGCCTGACAAGACTGCTCGGGCGTTGTCGCCTTCCCCTGTCACGAAGTAGTATGGGCAAAGACGCGCGCGTCCATCGAGCTTAATCACAGAACCCTTGTCGAAGTCAAACCACTCTGTTTGGACGATGCGCGGTTTGTGGTAGCGCTGAAGCACGTAAGGCGACCTTGAAAAGCTCTCGAGCGCTTTCGTGACTGCGGCTGACCAATCGTCTCTGGACATGTCACTGCCCAGCGACACGCTTCGCGCGCCCCATGCAAGCGGACTGAACCCCGACACCTTGAGAACAAGCTCTCTCTCGCGCTGCGAAAAACTCGCCAGTTGATTCCAGTTGGTGATGTTCAGATTTGGAATCGTCGCATGGGGCGGAAGCGGTGCGGGGTCCATGACCCACGTACAAGGCACATGCTCAAGCAGCAGACTGAAAAACCGGTTGCCCAGCTCCTGCCGCCAAAAGTCGCGCAGGTTCCGGTTCCAAAGCAGCGCGAACAGCATTTTCTCCTCGAAGCACGGTTTCGGCGGCGGGGTGAGAAAAATGCGCTTCGACCGCGCCAAATCGAAAATCGCGCCCGAGTTCGGCACGTTTGGCAGGTCAAACAGCTCGAAAAACCTGTACACGGCATCGCCGGGCTGAAAGTACTGATACGCCGTGTCGCGCAGGCGGCAGATTTCAGCCCTGGCGTTTGCGTTGACTTGAGCAGCCAGCCATTCCATCTCAGGTTTGTATGTTGCAGCTTCTTCTGAAATAACAATGTGGATGCGCCGCGTTTCAGGGAAAATGCTGTTGAACCCCTGCACCATGCCGTTTGCGCCGCCTATCACCCCCGGCAATTCGGATGCACCGGGCAGCTCCGAGTATGTCATGTTGAGCCACGCAGTCAGCCCCATGCCGCCCGGCACGGCATCGAGTTCGGTGATGTACCATCCGTCTTCTGCAAGAACAATGTCGGGGCGGATCACACGTGGAATGTCGTTCTTGAATGCAGCGTCGCGTTGCAGCGCGATCAGCTCTTGCGGCTTTCCAATGTCGAGCCAGTGTGCGATCCAGCCGGGTTGTTTTCCGGCAGCGCTTTGCCGGTACAACAGGTTAACGGCGCGGTTGAACTGAAGCAGGATTCTGCCGAAATGCTCGAGTTCAGCGGCAAACCCAGGGTCAATCTTAAACGGGCCGAGCGCAGTCAACCATGTTTGTCCTGCAAACAACCCGCCCGGCGGGAGCCGATCTCTGACAAAGCCTGCAACTTCCGAAGCTGTTACGCGGACACCTTCGGTGCATGCTGGCTGGAACTCCGGGTGGTCTTTGGACGAATGACTCATCTGTGGTGAAAGCTCCCAAGTGAACCGTCTGTTTGCAGCATGCTGTCCGGCCTTTCGCGAACCAAACTATGTGCGCACCTGTCCCGACCCGATCCCAATCCACTTGTAGCTTGTGAGTTCTTCGAGGCCCATTGGACCGCGAGCGCCGACCTTGTCTGTGCTGATGCCGATCTCGGCGCCCATGCCGAACTCGCCGCCATCAGTGAACCTTGTCGAGGCATTCCAGTACACCGCTGCAGAATCGACTTCGTTGAGAAACCTCATGGCACGCGCCTCGTCCCGGGTAACAATCGCATCCGAGTGCGCCGAGCCGTAATGGTTGATGTGATCGACGGCCTCAGCAACGCCATCAACAATGCGGACGTTCAGCGCGTAATCGTTGTACTCGGTTGACCACGACTGCTCAGTCGCAGGCTGCAATCTGAGAGGGTTGCCGTGCTGATCTCTCGCTTCCGAGAGGAGAGCCAACGACTCGGCATCGGCGTAAAAGAGCACATTCTTCTCCGCAAGCCGCCGCGCAATCGACGGCAGAAAAACCCGGGCGATTGGCTTATCGACAAGCAACGTTTCCATGGCGTTGCAAACCGCCGGACGTTGGAGCTTTGCGTTCAAGACGATTGTCTCTGCCATCTTGAGGTCGGCGTCCCGGTCAACAAACACATGGCAAACGCCCTTGTAATGCTTGATGACCGGAACCTTCGAGCACTCAGCAACAGCCCGAATCAAACCCTCCCCTCCGCGCGGCATGCACAAGTCAATGTACTGCGTCAAACTGAGCAGCTCCGGAATCGCCTCGCGTTCTGTCCTCGGAACCAACTGGATTGCGTGCACCGGGAATTGAGGAAGCACCGCAAGCGCCGCTTCGGTCATTGCCGCTGCAATGGCAAGGTTCGACCGCAACGCTTCTTTCCCGCCGCGAAGGATCACTGCGTTGCCTGACTTGAAGCAAAGGCCCGCGGCGTCCGCTGTGACGTTTGGCCGCGACTCATAAATGATCACAATCACGCCGATCGGTGTGGACACCTTGCGCAGGCGAAGCCCGTTTGGCCGCACGCGCTCATCCAGAACCCGCCCCACCGGGTCGGGCAACGCGGCTATTTCACGGAGACCGCGCGCCATTGCTGAGACGCGGCGGTTGTCGAGGGCGAGGCGATCCAGCATTGCTTGGGACAGACCGGCGTTCTTGGCAGTCTCGAGGTCGGCTTGATTTGCCTGCTGGATGACAGCGGCCTTGCTTTCAAGCGCGTCGGCCATCGCCATCAGACAAGTGTTCTTCTCTTCGCCGGTCAATTTGCCAAGCTGACGCGACGCTGCTTTGGCTTGCCGGGCAAGCAATGTCATTTCTTCGCGCAAAGTCATATCGACTTGGGCGGAGTTTATTCCGAGTCAGCGGCTGGGCAAACCTGAAAAACCAACAAACGACTTGATGTTGGGCGTGGAGGGGATTAAATTCCCGGTCGCGATTTGGGGACGCACCCATAGCTCAATTGGATAGAGCATCTGACTACGGATCAGAAGGTTTCAGGTTCGACTCCTGATGGGTGCGCCATGTTGCAAGCCGCCAGCCCGCATATTTCCCAGCCCGGCGTAGCCGG
>JARYMD010000385.1 GCA_029907285.1 Verrucomicrobiota bacterium
ATCACAAGAGAATACGCCCCTGCGGGTTGGCTTTTCCCGAAACCCGTCGTTGCGCCCGGCTTAGGCGAGGATTTGGGCTAAGCGTGCAGCCTTGACACCCGCGCAGGCTTGCTTATGGTGTGTTGAAATCCGCAAAGGCTTTGAGCCATGAACTCCGCTGCCAATGTCGGCACCGGCTCCGCCGGTTCTACCGGTCAGGACTTCGTCCAAGACGGAAATGAGCGTGCATATGCTTTTGCGGCGGTGCGTGGCGAGATCGTTTGTTTCAAAGCGCAATGCGCGAAAGATCAGCCATGCGGCGCCCCCCAGTTCAACCGAATGAAGATCAAGTTGATCGTTCCCAAACACGAAAAAGCGTTGCATCAGTTATGAATTCCACCAGTGCTGTTTTGATCAGGTGGCGGCCCGCGCCATGCCTTGCGGCTTTGCTGTTCTGCGGCGCAATCGCACAGCCACAGACCATTTTGGACCTCGACAAGAACCCGCAATTCGACCTGGCTGCCAATCCCGAGTCCAATCCAACCTTCGCACCAGAAACAATCGGTCTGACCGCCGGCACCCTCGGGTTCGATCGGGCTGCCAGCTTTTGTTCTTTTGCGGCCGCGGCTACGGCCAACTTCCCGCCTGCGCGCGAGGTTTTCATCGCGCTCTGGGCTGAGCCGCGTTACGCGCTCCTGCCCATTTCATCGTCGGCAACGGCCGCTTTGGGTGTAACAGGCCCGTTCAGCCTCGCGTCTGCCTTCAGCGGAGCAATCCCAGCGGCAAACATCGTTCCTGGCCGAACCGCAGCATGGGCAGGCGAGCCGATCAATGTCATGGTTGGCGGTGTTCAGTTCGAGTTGCCCGGCGCTTCCGCGTACGTAAGCCCGCTCGTGCTCGACATGGACGGCGACGGCGTACTCGGGGCTTCTCGTGGCCTGTGGAATCCGCATCCTGCAAGGCTCACTGGCCCATACGCGGCGTTTGACATCGGTGGCGACGGGTTTATTGACGTCACTGAGTGGTTGGCACCCGGGGACGCGCTCCTGACAACCAACCCCAAGCCAACCAACGGCAAGAATCTCGTCGGCACGGCCGGTGGTTGGCCGGACGGATTCGCTGATCTGCGGGCCGTTTTTGACCTTAACCACGATGGAAAGATCGAAGGCGAAGAACTCGACTCGCTTTATCTCTGGAGAGACGCCAATGGCAACGCCATAGCTGAGGCCGACGAGGTAATGCCCGTGAAAGCCGCCGGCATCTCCAGCATAAACGCCGCTCCGGCGTCCGATCTGATCTCCGATTTTGGCCGTTCGGATGGCTCACACGGTTTGGTGTGGGATTGGTGGCCAAACTACGCATTGGCAATCCGCCGTGCCGCGCAACCCCCAAATCCGGGTCATTTCTTCCATGGCCAATCGGTCATGGCCGACCTCAATGCCATTGGTTTGCCTCTGGAGATTCCTGCGACGGATGCCGTTTCCATTACGGAGCGGCTTCACGTAAGCACCGATCAACTCCGGGCAGCAGGTCTCGATTTGGCCACCTTTCAGCTCGCACTGTTGGCGGACGGCGGGCGGACACTGATAGGTCATGATCTGATTGCCGTTCAAGGCGGCCAAAAGCGGCCGCGGCTGGCGAGCATTCGGTCTCGGTCAGGGCACATGATCACGTTCGAGGTGAACACCATCCCCCTGCCCATGGAAGAGGTTTATCAAATGGCATGCGACCCAAGCGGCCGGACAGTGCTGGTTCTCGGTGACCATGGGTCTGTTCTTGCGATTGCCGATTTTGAGAGTGGCACTGTGCAGCCGCCCGGGGGATTGAACCTGCGGTCGATCGGCATTCGCGCCTCTGGCGTGGCTGGCGACCCGATGGTCCGATATTCAGGGACAGGCAATTTCTGGTTTACCGGCTGGCAATTGAACGAAGAAGGCGAAGTCGTTGACGAACGCGTCTGGGCCATCACGCCATGGGGTTTTTGGGCCGGTCTCTCGATGGACAAACTCAGAAACGAACTGGGGCTGATCCGCAGCCACTTCATCACCGGGCCAATGTCGGGTTTCTTCGTCGTCCCCGACCACACGGGAACCAAGCAGGAGTTGTGGTCCGTGGCGGGTGACGACAAAGTGCTCGTGGACACGGCCGGCAGCTTTGGTGGCATGCATGCAATCGGCGCCGTCTCCAACACGGGACAGGCGTCGGCAACACCAAAATGGGCGCACGGCACCGTGGCTTACACGAAACGGGACGCCGACAAGTACAGCCTTGTTTTCTGGCAACCCGACTCCGGCCAGACGGTCATCGAGACCACTGACAAACCGCTTTTCTACCCGGTGCTGTCAGACGGCAGCGGCACTGTTGCAGCGGCGAAAATTGGGATCATGGAACAACAAATGGACCTGGAAATGTGGATTGTCCAAAACCGCCGTGCCTTCGATCACATCGGCAATTTCTGCGGACAAGGCAAAGCGAGCCGGGGCGCTTTTGCGGTTTATGACGCGGGCGGGATTGACATTTTGCCAGTGCCGGATCAGACGGCCACCGCGCCTCAGCTCCCGGCATGGAATTACACGCTGTTGACGAGCAGCCGACTGGTCGATGACTGCCCGATTTGCGATCGAATGCCGATAGTTGCTCCCCTGCAAGGGAAATTCGCCCTGAGATTGGTGAGCCAAGACCCGCTCGTTTCGACTTACGCCGTCGAAGACATCGAGTTCTTTGCCAACTCACCACAAGGCCAGGTTTACAAGGTGCGTGGCCGCGGCGTTTACAAGGTCGGTGGCGAGTTGCCTTTGCTCCAAGACATGACCATGGAAGTCTGGATCGACAGCGGATCGTCCAGCACGTTATGCATTTTCACAAACGCAACTCCAGACGTCAAACGCGGCTGGCCGATCATTCATGTTACCCTTGATCAGGCAGACGGCACTTTGACCCAGCAGTACCAGATCGAGTTGGTTGCCGCCCCGATGCGCGAGGTTTTCTTCTCCACGACGCATGGGTTCACTCCCGGCATCAATCCGCCCCCTGCCAAGCATGTCACAGGGGGCGACCTCGTCTCTGACGTTGGCAGAGTCGTGGCCCTCAATCGCGAACTCACAGCGAAACTCGGCATGATGCCGTCCCCGGAACCCGTTGATTTGGGATTGGACGCGGTCGATATCCTCCCCGGAAGCGAAATCGCGTTTTCAATCGAAACCGATGCGTTCAGCGAAACGCTCGGGTCCCTCCATCACGGCGACCTGCTCTCGAATCGCGGGCGGGTTCTGGCGGCGTATGCCGACCTGATTGGTCCGTTTGCGCCAATGCCGCCGCTGCCGGACGTTGGGCTCGATGCCGTTCAAGTGCTCGGCTCAGGTGAAGTGTACTTCTCGATTGAAACCGATTTCTTTTCCCAACGACTGGGTGTCCTTGTCAGGCGCGGCGATTTGCTCTCGAGCAAAGGGCTCGTTGTCAAGACACAAGAGCAGCTTCTATCGCAATTCCATCCGCCGGCCGGAAAGGATTTCGGATTGGATGCAATATACGTTTGGCCAAGTGGCGAAGTCTGGTTCTCCGTCGAAGAATCATTCGAGGACCGTGTGTTGGGCTGGATAAACCACGGGGACCTGTTAAGCGACCGGGGTGAGGTATTGTACCAGAACCGCGACTTGCTCAGAAACTTCCAGCCGCTCGAAGACCTCGCCGACTTCGGCCTGGACGGCATCTACATCGTCAGCGATGCAGTGGTTCCTCCGACAACCACGGCCCGTTGCATCCAAATCCGCCCCAACAATGAAACCGGCGGTTTCATCCTTCGGTGGGAAACAAACGGGCGCGTTCGTCAGCTCGAAAAAGCCCCGTCAGTGCTCGGGCCGTGGACATCTGTCGGTCCCTTGACAACCGATGTGGTATTCATCGATGCCGACGCGTCCGGTGGGGCTCCGCAAGCCTTTTATCGCTTGCGCGAGTGGTAGCGGTACCATTGCGAGACCAAAACCACAACGTTGGTTTTGGTTTGGCGATTGCAAGGCGAGGTTGACTCCCTGTCTCCTGTGGCGATCATACTTGCGCATGCTGCCGAGGTTCAAAATGCTGGCGTTGTTCGCCGCGATGGGCAGTTCACTACATGCCGGCGATCTGGCAGTCAAATGGCTTTTCCCCGCAGGCGGCCAGGCAGGTTCAC